>DAOWAQ010000110.1 GCA_030634505.1 Calditrichia bacterium | reverse complement strand
TGGCTAAAGAATAATAGAGATACTGCTGATATTCCTGTTGTGTTTTTAACGGCTAAAACTGACCCGGTCGATAAAGTACGTGGATTATCTCTTGGAGCAATGGATTATATCACTAAACCTTTTGACGCGGTAGAAGTGGTTGCCAGGGTAAACACTCATTTAAGATTTATGAGACTCCGCAGGCAATTAATACAAAAAAATGATCAACTTGAAAAAGCATATTCACAATTACGTGAAAGCAATGAAATAATAAATAAGGACATTAAGGCAGCCGGGCGGGTACAAAGGCAACTATTACCCCATGATATTTCGGATATAGGATCGTTAAAAGTCGCCTGGAAATTTGTACCGAGCAGTCATGTTGCCGGAGATATTTTTAATATAATGCCGTTGGATGATTCTCATGTTGCAATGTATATTATCGATGTATCAGGGCATGGTGTTCAGGCAGCAATGCTGGCTGTACTGATTCATAATTTTTTCAGATTAGGAATGGATGGTCGTTCACTTAAGGAGAAAGCGGGACAACAATTGACAGTGGAGACACTTTTAGAACCAGAACAAGTAGCAAAAGCTTTGAACGATAATTTTCCGATGGAAACATATGATGCTTATTTTACGGGTATATATGGTGTATTAAATACGAATACATTTGAATTTAAAGTTGTAAATGCCGGACATCCGGCACCATTAATAATTCATAAAAATAAATCAGTTGAGTTTCTTAATAATGCAGATATTCCAATAGGTATTTTAGCGGATAGTGAATATAAAGCTAATTCATACAAATTAAATTCCGGGGATACGTTAATTCTCTATACTGATGGTCTTTATGAACTTTCTGTCAAAGAAGGATTGCTGATGACTAAAGAAGTAATGGCGAAGTTTATAAATGAATTTAATGGTGATTTAAATTCCAAATTTGAAAATGTAGTGGATGGAATTCTCAAAATGGGTATAAATTCTGAATTCGAAGATGATGTATCATTATTCGGCATCGAAATTAATTAGGAAAGAATATATTAAACTACTCATATCTTTGCTATGGATAATTTTTTTACTTTTATTGATAAAATAAATAAACCAATATTTGTATTGTATGATAAAAATTTTATACACATAAATAAATATCTGCTCAGTTCTCTTGGATTTACACCACAAAATCGTCCGGGATCATTAACACAGATAATAGAATCTAAATGGAAAAATAAGTTATTTGCACTGAAAATCAATGACGATATTGATGTTCCGTTGATAATGAATGGCGGCAAGGTGCGAAAATATCAAATAAGAATGCATCCATTGGAGATTGAGAAATCCGAGTTTTCATGTTTTATATTAAGTGTAAAAGACGTTATCGATCAAAATCTGGATATTGCAAATAGAATATTCGGCAAATTACCATTTCCGGCATTTATTTTTAACAAAGAATTTGAAATTATCCAAATAAATGATGCTTTAGAAAACCTGGAAAAAATTCGCTTAAAATCATTTGAAGACTTAAAAAGAATATTTCAATTAACCGAATTTCCGGATTTTTATAAAAATGAACTTTATTCATACATTTCTGCTGATAGTAAAATGGAATTATTTTTATTTAAACCTTTACCGGGTTTGTCGTATAATTATTTCACAGGAATAATTAATCCATCAACCCAAATCGAAAAAGGTGTTGATATTGATTTTGTAAAAATCTCTATTTCACAATCCATCCAAAGATTAATTAAAATTCAAAAATTATATGGGAACCAAAGTAATATAACCCAATCAATTTGGGAAGGAATCCACAATGAAATAACGAGTTTAAGCAAAGTAAAAAGGCGTTTGGAAAATGGTTCTTCATTCCTGAATTTAATCGAGACGACTAAGATAAATCTAAATAAACTAATTATTAATGAAATTGAAATTCTAAAATCGAATGATTTTTTCCGACAAAAAGTAAAATTATTTACACAATTTGCTGAAAATATTAAACCATTAAATAACAAGTATTCAGATATCGCAGAATACGTAATTCCGTTAATAGACCTGGTGACGGAAATTGCCTGCCAGCGAGAAAATAATGAATTATACATCGAAACAATTGAAGAAGATGACCTGATATGGCTTAAAGTTTATATTAATGACAGTGGTAAGTCCTCAAAAGAAAAAACAAATATTATTAATGATTTGAAAAAATTTAAAAATAAATTTATTAGTGCTGATGTAAGATTTAGCTGTAATATAAATTCGAAAAAGAATATTGAATTAAATTTGGGTTTTGAAAAATAACTTTTTTATCTCTTTTGAAATTCATCAATTTTATTTAAAATCGAAAAATATCCACGACTAAATTCTTTTTGTAAAATCTCAATACTTTTCTTTTTATTTTTGTGAACTGAATATAATTCCTTAAATCTTTCCCCCAGCTTTACAATCTCTCTTGAATCCCATGGTTTTCCCTGATTCTTGGGTTGATTATTTTTTCCTGTTTTTATCGAATTTAATAGATAACCGGGCATTATCTTTTTTAGTTCAGGATAATGGTGATTAAAAGAATTCTTATTAATTTCAAAGCCTGTCATTTTGCGGTTAAGTCCAATTGCGGCTTTTGCTGTTGAAAATCCTCCAAGGAAAAAGTCACAAACTACTTCATTCTCATTACTGCTATATTGAATCAATTTTATAAGTAATTCTAAAGGTAATTCATTTTTATTTTTAATTTTTCCGGGTTTGTATTCACGGTTAATAATCCAAACGTCTTCACGATCCAGATAATTTAAAGAGCCGCCTGTTGAATTCTTTTCATCAGAATCAATACGTGAAAAAGTATTAAATGTACGTTTCCCTCCGGGTTTTTCATAATACAGTATGTGATAATGGGAAGATACATATTTTTTAGATGTGTAAACACCAAAGTTATATTTCCAGATTAAATGATTAATTTCCTCTAAGTTCGTTTGTCGTAAAGCATTGAGAATATCAACTAAATTTGAATAGCCGGATAATATGTAAATACTTCCACCTGGTCTCAAAACCCTTTCAGCTTCTTTGATCCATTGTACACTAAAATCAAAATAGTCACTCTGTTTTATTTCAACATAGCCGCTAATAACATTGCTTTCTTTGCGGTGGTAATGTTTATGTAATAAGTCACCGGATATACCATAGGGCGGATCTGTAATAATTAAATCGATGCTGTTGTCACTCAGATGTTTTTGAGCACCTTCAATGCAGTCTGTGCAATATATTTTGTATTTAGATTTCATTGTTGATGAATTTAAAAATTCTTAATTTAAATAATCATTAAAAACAATCGTACACTAACCAACAAAAGAATTATACCTAATATTGTTTTTCTCCAGAACAGTGGAAATAAGTTGTTCAATTTAACACCAATTCTTGAAAAAAGTGCGCTACCTAAAAACAATATAATTGATGTATCCAAATGAATGTATCCAAATATCATTTTTCCGGCTGAAACATCATCCATTAATGCATAAGATAAACTTGCAAATAAGGCAGTGAAAATCATAATTGCATTGGAAGTTGGCGCCGTCTGGATATTTTTTGTGATACCTGAAATTAGCATTAAAGGGGTTGTAATACCACCACCACCAATTCCGGTGAATCCGGATATTGTGCCACTCAAACTGCCGATTCCTAAAGGTATGGAGACATTATTACTCTTACTTGATTTTATATCGTTTTTTATTAAAAAAGTTCTCAGAGCCACCCACAATAAAAACAGCAAAAAAATTAATATCAAAATTGTTTGCGGAAGATGAACGGCAATTTTTACTGAAGTGAAAGAAAAAATTGATGATGTCAGGGCAATCCAGGGAACGATTCTCCAAACAATCACATCTTTTTTATTAAAATTGTAAGTATTAAAAGATGCAACCATTACGATTGTTGCGAGACTTGTAGCCACAGCTTCCAAGTGAGAATAAGGTAAAATCAGGCTGAGGATTGGAACCATGATTATTCCACCGCCCAATCCGAACAGTGTTGAAATGAAACTAACACCGATGCCGGTAATAAAGATAAAAAAATATGTTTCCATTATTAGTTTATTGTCTTAATCATAAAGTGAAAAATCGTATTCACTAAAATCGGTGACTTTTAAATATATCATTTGCCAAATCAGTATTATCAACTTCCAGAATAATGATTCCACGTTTTTGGCTTTCTTCCATGGTTCCGTACAAGTATTTAATATTAATATCTGCATTTGCCAGTTTTTGAGTTAATTCCATCAATGCTCCTTGTTTATTGGGTAGTGATACCCTCAATACTTTACGGAGTTCAGCCTGGTAATTATTTTCAAGAATTGTTTCTAGCGCTTTTTCAGGGTGCGAAACATAAAGTCTTGCTGTATCAATGAACAGCCCAATAGCAAAAATTGAAATACGTTTTTTCTTCAACATTCTGGTTAATTCACTTATCGAGCCAGGTTTATCATCTAAAAGAACAAATAATTCTAAAATTGTTTCCATATTTTCTCCTGTTTTTTTAGTTTAATTTATTCAGGATTGGATTATCTTTTCACTTGATTCTTGGGTATTGCTCCATTTTATTTTTCTATGATTTAAACATTCTTAGTACTATCTTCAAAGTTTTAAAAAATCCTAATATCCGTTTGCCGAGAGAATTGGAATACAAAAAATCCATTATTCCAAGTAATCCGTCATAGATTTTTTTATTGAAAGGAAACCACCATAAATCCTTTTTAACAAAGGGCAACACATCATTTATTATTACCTGTGGTTGTGTCATTCCGGAAAAACCTATTTGGCCATGTGTCCTTCCGGTTCCGGATTGTTTAAACCCACCCCAGGGTGTTTCGTGTAAACCGTGACTCATTAAATGATCATTTATTGTAATAGCACCAGCCTGGATTTGTTTTCCCAATTCTATCGCATATTTTCTATTTTTTGACCATACTGAACCTGTCAGTCCAAGATCGGACTCATTCGCTAGTTTAATTGCCTCCTCCATTGATGAAACTTTCATTACCCCAACTATAGGTCCAAAAGATTCTTCCTGCATAACTAACATATCATGATTGACATTTGTCAAAATGGTTGCCGGAATAAAATTTTTGAGTTTTACTTCTTCGGGCACCATGCTTTGTGCATAAATTCTGCCACCTTTTTTGAGTGCATCATTAATATGTATTTTAATTGTGTCAATTTGTCTTTCTGTCGTCATTGTACCAAGATCATTATCATAATCAGTTCCAATTCCAATTCGAAATGTCTCAATTTTTTTTGTTAATTCTTTAAGAAACTCATCATAAATCAATTCATGAACATAAATTCTTTCAACTCCACCACAGGATTGTCCACAATTCTGAAATCCTGCCCATGCAGCACCTCCGGCTGCGCGCTGCAAATCTACGTCCTCACATACAAGCATTGCATCATTACCTCCGAGTTCCAGTGTTATCGGTGTAAGGTTTTCAGATGCTTTAGCCATTAGTTTTTTACCAACATCAACAGAACCCGTAAAACATAATTTATCAATCCCATTTTCCAGAAAGGCATTGCCTGCGATTCTTCCGGGCATGTTTATATAAGAGAAAAGATTTTCAGGTAAATCAGCAGATTCAATACATTCCTTTAATGCTAATCCAACTTTTTGGGTCTCTGAGGCAACCTTTAAAATCACAGCGTTTCCGGCAAGCAATGCCATAATTACATCTGCAAATGGAATTGAGAATGGATAATTCCATGGGGAAAAAATACCTATGACGCCATAAGGTACTCTTCTAATTCTGCTGCGTTTGAATGATAATATAAAAGTACTGGAAGATAATTTTTTATCATTTAAAAACTTTCGGGCATTTTTACAATAGTATTTTAATGCAATAGCTGCCGGGAACACTTCAGTTGCGAGGGCGTCAATTTTTGTTTTTCCATTGTCTTCGGAGATTATTTCTGCAATTGAATCAGCATTATTAATTAAGTAGTCATTAATTTTTTTTATTTTCGTGACACGTTCTTTAGTTGGTAATATCGCCCATTCTCGCTGAGCAATTTTAGCTTTTTCAATGGAGTTTTTTAAATCTGATATATTGTGAATTGGTGAATGTCCAATAATTTTTCCTGTTGCCGGATTAATGCATTCGGATTGTTTTATTTGCGCATTTTGGGAAATAGTTACCATTAAATCTCCTTTGCTGGTCTTTATGAATTATAAAAAAATATTAGTTACAATTCAAAAATATTTAGCAAATTTCTGGAATTATTAATTAAAATTCTACATCGGTGGTTTAATATTAGCATATTGCATTATAACTATATAATTTTATACTCGATTGAATGAGATTTCAATGAAAGATTATCTTTGACGAAAATAAAAAAGACTTTTTGTGATTTCAATAGTGATGACATTAAAAAATGAGAATGTGAAATTCAAAAAGAAGTTAGTTCTCCCAAATATATATGCTGAAAATGTGTCAGAGTAAGCACCACAAAAGAATTGCTCTGCAAACCGCAGAAAATTAAAACTAAATGATAGATTTTTACATTTGATTAAAACAAATTTGAAAACAGTTGTATTCTTTTCATTTTATTTGATATAACGGGTTTAATTCATATTATACTTAATTGTACAAAATGTGAAAATAATGGTTGTTA
>DAOWAQ010000298.1 GCA_030634505.1 Calditrichia bacterium | reverse complement strand
GGGAGCAGACACAGCAAGACATTATCAATGGTATCCCTTTTTCAATTTTGGTCACTACGAATTAGCCCAATGTGTTACTGATGATTCAAAAAAACAACTAATACAGTATTATAAAACCGGAATTGAAAAGGTATATAATAAGGCAACAAAAAATGCGTTTTTGATGGGGGTTCCGTTTATCTGGTGTTCAAATAATTTAATTTCTGCATTTGTTACGCAATGCTATTTATACAGAAAATTGTCAGGAGACACTCAATTTTTGGAAATGGAAGCAGCGATGCGTGATTGGTTGTTTGGCTGCAATCCATGGGGTACCAGCATGGTCATTGGCTTGCCGGAAAATGGCGTTTTTCCAAAAGACCCGCATTCAGCTTTGACTTATCAGTATGGCTATCAATTGGACGGAGGATTAATTGATGGCCCGGTTTATGGAAGCATCTACAAGAGTTTAAAATATGTTCATTTAAAAAGTGAAGACGAATTTGCAGAGTTTCAATCTGATCTGGTTGTTTATCATGATGATGTTGGAGATTACGCCACCAATGAACCAACAATGGATGGCACTGCGACACTCATTTATTATTTAGCTGCAATGCAAAATGAAGGTACAAACCAGCTAAAATATAATTTTGAATATTATTTAGGTGCGATAATAAGGGGAAATAAATATCGCAAACAAATTGCTTTGGTTTTTACCGGTGATGAATTTGCCGATGGTGGAGAATATATTCGAAAAACTTTAAATAAGCATCATATTAAAGCATCATTTTTTTTCACCGGCAATTTTTACAGAAATCAGGATTTTGCCAATCTTATTTCTGAATTAAAATCAGACGGTCATTATCTCGGTGCACATTCTGATAAACATCTTCTATATTGTTCATGGGAAAACAGGGATAGTTTGCTAGTTAATAAGAAAATATTTTTGACTGATTTGGAAAATAATTATTTACAAATGGATAAGTTTGGTATTTCAAAAAGTGATGCCCATTATTTTTTGCCACCCTACGAATGGTATAACCAAAAAATCAGTGATTGGACAAAAGAATATGGATTACAATTAGTCAATTTTACTCCGGGGACGCGTTCCAATGCAGACTATACAATTCCGGAAATGGGAAACAGGTATATAAATAGTGATCGAATTTACAGCAGCATCATCGACTTTGAAAAACAGCAAGAATTTGGATTAAATGGTTTTATTTTGCTATTACATATTGGAACACATCCTGACAGAACAGATAAATTATATTTGTTACTTGATAAATTAATTGGTGACTTAAAACAAAAAGCATATGAATTTAAGAGAATTGATAAATTGCTAAATGTTAAATAATAAAATTCAAATTATCTTCCTTTATTTTCTAACCAATAAACAAAAACAGCATCTTTCTTTTAATTCTAACGTACATCCGAAATTAGGTTTATATTATTTATTTAAATAAAACAATGAAAATCAAAATACGTTATTATATAGTATTAGCAATAATTATTCAATTCATTTTTTCATGTTCACAAATAAAATATCATTATTATAAACCACGTTATATATATGATGGAATTGAAACAGCTTCTTTAAATGATGTTAATATAGACACTATAAAAATTAATTTATTGATTACTAAAATTTTAAATAATGATTATAGAAAAATCCACAGCTTATTAATTATAAAAAATGGAAAGCTGGTTTGTGAAGAATATTTTAATGGTTATAATGCCGAAATGTGTCATCCCTTATATTCTGCCGGTAAAAGTCTGGTGTCTACTTTAATAGGAATAGCAATAGATAGAGGATTTATAAAAAATTCTGATCAAACCCTTCGCGATTTGTTTCCGGAACACAAATCTATTAATAAAATTCACACTGAAAACAGCGATATAAAACTGAATCATATACTTACCATGACGACGGGGCTTGATTGTGGTGATTCTGATGACTTTGAGAATAATTGCAGTGGAAGATTGTTGAAGGAAGAAGATCCGATAAAATATATCATGCAATTGTCAATGAACCACAAACCCGGAGAACATTTTTATTATAACGATGGTACGCCCAAAATATTACAATATATTTTACGTCATACTACAAAAATGCGATATGATCATTTTGAGTATAAATATTTATATACACCTTTAGATATTTCTGCTTACAGACTGTCACCGGGGTTGACTCCTCGGGAAATGGCAAAAATTGGTATGCTTTATTTAAATAAAGGAAAATGGCGCGGAGAACAGGTACTTTCAGAAAAATGGGTTGAAGAAACCTCAAAAAAACATATAAAGACCAAATATGGTCATTATGGATATCTATGGTGGATCAGCTCTTTTAAATATCCTGACCAGGAAATTGAGACCTTTTACGCAGCAGGAAATGGGGGGCAATTTATATTTGTATTTCCGGATTTAGACATGGTGGTTGTATTTACTGGTGGAAATGTGAATGAAAGAGAATATACCATACAACCTTCAGAAATGCTTGATGAATATATTATTCCGGCAATTCTGTAATCCCCCCTAAAAGTAAATTAGTTGCGACAATACCAAGATTACAATCTTAATCTCTTACCAATTTTTAGTAGGACCAATTGGATTTTTAAGGTGATAATCTAAAAGGCGGGTATTTATCTGTTGTTAACAACAAGGCATAAGCGGATACTCTTAGCGACCACCTTAATACACCAACCACATAATCAAAAAATACTTTTGGGTAGCGTCCGGCAAACAAGATGAAGAACCATACATAGATTGTACAAAATATTAACCCAATAAAAAGGAAACACAAAACAATAACATGGGGTATTGCTAAAAACCATTTGATTAACGGCATCCACCTGTTGAGTTCTTTTTTTACATCGGGATAGGGGATATTAATTTGCACCGCCTGTTCTTCATCGGTTGAGGGGTATTCATCTCTCAGTAACAATATATATGCTGTAACCCGGGTTGAAAATTTGGTCAATGCCAAATTCCAGTCATACCACCATTTAGGATATTTCTGCCGAAAAAGGATCATAAGTAACGTGGGAGCGACGAGAATTCCAATCGTATAAACATGTTCATTATCATTAGAGATATTCTCATTTTTATAAGTTTCGGTAGTCAGTAACATGAGAATAATTAAGATGGGAATAGCCAGAAAAATTCTAAAAAAAACAGTTAAGCGATTTGATTTTTCCGAATAATCAATTTGTAAACCTACCGGATAATTTTCCATTTTTCTTCCTTTCATTTATTAATTCTAATCGAAATTGTCTACGTTAAAATAATTACTTGAACCTACATAACTTATAGTGAGAATAGAGATAAATTATTTTTCTAAAATTCTTAAGTAAGATTCAAATATAAACAGACGATTTCTTTTATATCCAGTAATTTCTTTTAGAATGTTTAACTTCATAAAGTCACGGATAAGTTCATTCCCTGATTTTGCAGAAAGACCTAATTCACGCTGAACGAAGCAAGTCGAAATTACAGGTTGTCCGAATCAAGCATTTAATAATAACTGTGCATTTCCTACTTTTTTCCCCAATGAAGGTATTTTTTCTGAAATAATTTTTTCCTTT
>DAOWAQ010000207.1 GCA_030634505.1 Calditrichia bacterium | reverse complement strand
GGAGATTGTTCACCATCGCGAAGGGTTGTATCGAAAATGATTATTTTTTCATTCATATTCTTATTCCAGTTTTAGATATAGCATATCTTGAAAATGCACTATATTTTATTTCAAAGTGTAAAAACTCCAAGCGCTTGTTCATTATATATTTCTTCAAAATTTTCAATTATTGCATCAGTCATTTCAGTAGTTGAAGCTAACTTATATTGTTCTTTGAAAATATCAGTTGTTCGCAATCCGGTTTTTAAAGTACGCTCGATCGCTTCATCTAAAATTTCTGCGGCTTTGGTCATTTGAAAAGTGTGATGTAGCATCATTGCCACGGAAGCTATTGCCGCAATTGGATTTGCCGCATTTTGACCGGCAATGTCCGGGGCGCTGCCATGAACAGGTTCATAGAGAGCATGTTTTTCTCCCAGACTGGCTGATGGTAGCATTCCCAAACTTCCGGTTATCATTCCGGCAATATCACTTAAAATATCTCCGAATATATTAGATGTTAAAATGACGTCGAATTGTTTTGGATTCCGAACAATCTGCATGGCAGCATTGTCCACGTACATATTTTCCAATTGAATATCGGGATAATCCTGATGTATATTCTGGACTACATTTCTCCAAAACTGAGACACTTCAAGCACGTTGGCCTTATCAACAGATGTAACTTTTTTATTTCTGTCCTTTGCCATTTTAAAAGCCAAATGTGCAATTCTTTCTACTTCATTTTCAGAATACACCATTGTGTTCCAGCCTTTTGATTTATTATATCCACGTGGCTCGCCAAAATAAATTCCACCGGTTAATTCACGAAGAACAATGAAATCAGTATCTTCAATGACATCGTTTTTTAATGAAGAAGCATCAAGAAAAGAACTATAAACTTTGGCAGGACGAATATTTGCGAACAATCCAAGATTTTTGCGCAGTTTTAATAGTCCGGCTTCAGGTTTCTTTTGGTGTTCTAAGTTTTCCCATTGATGTCCACCGACGGCGCCAAGCAATACGGCGTTAGATTTATAACATACCTGAAGTGTTTCTTCAGTAAGCGGGATACCAAAATTGTCTATGGAAACACCGCCAAAGTCTTTAGAAATTAACTCTGTTGCAACATCAAATTTCTGCGCAACATAATTAAGAACTTTTACAGCTGCTTTTGTTACTTCGGGGCCAATACCGTCACCGGGTAATAGTGTAATTTTTAGATTCATAGCTTCCTCAAATATTTTTTACTGGTTAAAGCGTTTATGAGTAAATGTGTAAATGTATTTAATCGGAACCTAATTGATTTTTTTGTTTTGGTTTCTTGTTTATAATTACTGATCACTGATTACCAATGACTAATGACCAATTTGTAATATTTGCATTACGCTTCACGCGTTACATCTTTTTCGCATTTCGCTTTTCGCTCTTCACTCTTCATTTTTCAGACCTTCTGAATCCATGACATCATTTTTCTTAATTCAGCGCCAACTTTTTCTACTTTATGCTCACGGTTTTCTTTGCGCAATTTATCCATTTCCGGCTGACCTGCATTGTATTCATCCAACCATTCACGGGCGAATTGACCGTTCCGAACTTCTTCTAAAATTTTACGCATTTCTTTACGGGACTCTTCATTGATAATTCTTGGTCCCCGGGTCATACCGCCATATTCTGCTGTATCACTAACAGAATAATTCATTCGTGATAATCCACCTTCATAATATAAATCTACGATAAGTTTCATTTCATGCATACATTCAAAATAGGCTAATTCAGGTGGATACCCGGCTTCGACCAATACTTCAAATCCTGCTTTTATCAATTCTGCCGATCCGCCACACAGTACTGCCTGCTCACCAAATAAATCAGTTTCGGTTTCATTTTTGAAATTAGTTTCGATAACGCCTGCTTTTGTTCCGCCAATACCTTTAGCCCAGGCGAGAGCGGTTTCTTTTGCATTACCTGAATAATCCTGTTCCACTGCAATCAAGCAAGGGACGCCTCTGCCATCTTCGTAAACACGTCGGACAAGATGACCCGGGCTTTTTGGCGCTATCATAATCACATCTATATTCGCGGGTGGAACAATTTGCTTATAATGAATATTAAACCCATGAGCAAAAGCTAATGTATCACCTTCTTTTAAATTTGATTCGATTGCTGTATCATATACTTTTTTTTGTATCTGATCCGGTAAGAGAACCATAATCACATTTGCTTCTTTGACAGCTGACGCTGCATCCATTACTTCAAATCCTGCATCTTTAGCTTTATTCCATGCATCACTATCTTTTAATTCACCAATTCGGACGTCCATTCCACTATCGCGAAGATTCTGTGCATGAGCATGACCCTGACTACCATAGCCAAGAATGGCAAGTTTTTTATTTTTTAGTATTTCTAAAGAAGCATCTGCATCATAATAAGCTTTCATTGTATTCTCCATTATTATTTTGTTTGTTTTAGTTCTTTTTTACGCTGTCTTATTTGTTCACCTCTTTTTAAAGCAACAGTGCCGGACCTGGCAACTTCCTTGATACCGATTGGATAAAGTACATTTATCACAGCATCAATTTTTGCAGGAGGACCGGTAACTTCAATCATAATTGATTTATTGTTTATATCCACTACCAAACCGCGAAAAATATCACAGATGTTTTTAATCTCTTCAAGCGTCCCTTTTTGATAACTGACAGTTATTAACGCCAATTCACGTTCTGTCCTGTCCTGACCAGTTAAATCTATAACTTTGATGGTATCAATAAGGCGATTAAGCTGCTTTACTACTTGCTCAACTATCTTATCATCACCGGACGTTAAAATAGTCATTCGTGAAATATTTTCTATCTCAGATTCACCGATTGAAATACTATGAATGTTGAAACCTTTGGCGCTAAACATTGTAGCTACCCGGTCTAAAGCGCCAAAAGAATTTTCAACCAATAGTGAAATTGTATGCATCATGACGCCACCTCCTCTTTCTTGTTTGGTTTTTCAGTTAGCATTTCTGTTATTGACGCGCCTGAAGGTACCATTGGGATAACAATATCCTCTCTTACAACTTTAAATTCAATTAGCACAGGTCCGTCATTTATTTCAAATGCCTGATCCAAAATGTGATCAACTTCATCGGGATTATCGGTTTTAAATGATGTTAAACCAAGCGCTTCACCTAATTTGGCAAAATCAGGATTACTTGGTCCAAGGTTTGTAAAACTATATTTTTCAGCATGAAATAATTCCTGCCATTGTCGCACCATACCAAGGTAACAATTATTTATAATAACAAATTTGATAGGAGTTTTATAATAAACAGCGGTTATTAATTCCTGCATGTTCATTTGAAAACCACCATCACCGCTGATCGAAATAACAGGGCGGTCTTTAACGCCAAATGATGCTCCGATTGACGCCGGAACTGAAAATCCCATTGTACCTAAACCACCGCTGGTCAAATGTGATCTCGGGTGGTTGAATTTGTAGTATTGAGCTGTCCACATCTGGTGTTGTCCTACGTCAGATACTACAACTGCTTCACCTTTGGTTTTGTTTGAAATCTTTTCCAAAACATATTCCGCTCGTAATTTACCATCGTCTGTTTTGTAACTTAACGGGCATTGTTTTTCCCATTCTTTTATCTGTTCCCACCATTGATCTGTCTGTGGTTTAGTGCTCATAAATTGCCGTAACTCTGTAATAACTTGCTTCACGTCGCCTACTACCGGCAGGTCAATATAAATATTTTTATCAATTGCTGTTGGATCGATGTCAACATGAATTTTGTATGCATTTTTTGCAAAAGTATCTGTTCTTCCGGTAACCCGGTCATCAAAACGGGCGCCTAATGATACAAGGACGTCACAATTATTCACAGCCTGGTTGGCCCAATATGTACCGTGCATACCCAGCATGCCAAGTGATAAATCATGTGTACCCGGAAATGCACCCAACCCCTGCAAAGTCATAGTAACAGGAAGATTATTCTCAGTGGCGAATTGTCTTAATTCTTCAGAAGCACCAGACATGATAACACCACCACCGACATATAGGAGAGGTCTTTTTGCATTTTCAATTATTTTTGCTGCTTTTTTTATCTGATTGCTATGACCATTATATTTTGGTTTATAACCACGTATTTCCACATTATCCGGGTATTTAAAAACACATTCAGAAGCAATTACATCTTTGGGTAGATCAACCACAACAGGCCCCGGTCTGCCGCTTTTTGCAATATAAAATGCCTTCTTGATACTACTTGCCATTTCTTCAATATTTCTTATTAAAAAGCTATGCTTGGTAATGGGACGTGTAATACCAATAATATCTGCTTCCTGAAAGGCGTCATTGCCAATCAGGTGACTCGGCACCTGACCGGTAATCACAATCATCGGAATGGAATCCATGTACGCAGTGGCGATACCAGTAACGGCATTGGT
>DAOWAQ010000118.1 GCA_030634505.1 Calditrichia bacterium | reverse complement strand
TCTAGTTTATTAAGAAAGCAAAGTCAAAAACACTCCTGCCGCCACAGCTGAACCAATAACACCCGCAACATTGGGCCCCATAGCAGCCATCAGAGGATTCACTTCCCCATCAGTTTCATCAGAAACAAATTTTTGCACAACTCGAGCAGCCATTGGTACTGCGGATACTCCTGCAGCACCGATACATGGATTAATTTTTTTTGCATGGGGCAAAAACAGATTTATAAATTTTGCAAATAAAATTCCACCTGCTGTACTGAATGCGAATGCAATTGCTCCTAATCCCAGTATCATCAATGTTTGAAAAGTCAAAAAGTTCTTACCTTCCATAGTGGCGCCAACTGTAATTCCCAAAAATATTGTTACAATGTCTATTAAAGAACCACCGGCTGTTTTTCGCAATCTATCAGTAACACCGCTTTCACGAATCAGGTTACCAAACATCAGCATTCCAATCAAAGGTGCACTTGAAGGCACCGCCAACGAAGCAAGAGCGCCGGTGACAATTGGAAATAAAATCACAGCAACTTTTGAAACAGGTATATCTTTTGATATTTTTATTCTTCTTTCCTTTTTAGTTGTCAACAATCTCAAAATTGGTGGCTGAATAATTGGGACAAGTGACATATAACTGTAAGCTGCAAGCGCCACAGGACCTAATAAATGTGGTGCTAATTGACTCGAAAGAAATATTGATGTCGGTCCATCTGCTCCACCAATTATACCAATACTTGCCGCCTCTTTCGCAGAAAACCCCAAAAAATATGCAGCCCCGAAAGCCGCTATAAATATTCCTAATTGGGCTGCAGCGCCTAATAAAAAGGTAATAGGTCTGGATAACAAAGGCCGAAAATCGGTCAAAACACCTACTCCGAGAAAAATAATGGGCGGCAGCAATTCTGTTTTTATACCACCTTCATATATAAGGGCAATAATTCCGTTTCCATAACTACCCATTTCTGCTAATGGAAAATTAGCCAATACAATACCAAAACCTATTGGAATAAGAAGTAATGGTTCATATTCTTTTTTTATTGCTAGAAACACCAGCATACCGGAGATGGCATACATTATCCAATTACCAATATTCATATGGGCAAATCCGGACTGTTGAAATAATTTTATAAATTCTTCCATAGTAAAAGCCTTTAAGAAATAGTAAGCATAGGTTTTGAATTGTCTATTTCATCACCGACTGCAATATAAATGTTTTGGATTGTTCCGTCTTTGGGCGCTTTAATATCATGTTTCGCTTTCATTGCTTCTACCTGAACAATAACTTGTCCTTTCGAAACGTTATCCCCTACTTTTACTAATATGTCAACAACATCCACAGCTCCTGAAAAAGTAGAAAATACGGGAACTCCTCCGCTGCCTTCGGATTTAACTGAAACAGTTTCTTTTGCACTTGATTGAATGGGCTCTATTGTGATATTAAATGTTCTGGATTTTCCATTTTCCTCTATAATGCATTTTGATTTAACTGGTTGACCTAACGTAGGTGCTGTAAGTGCAGGTGCGATTACTGCAGCTTTTACAGGCTCTTCTTTTTTCTTTAGAGGAATATCTATTTTACCATTTCCTTTTAAAAGTTTTAGTCCTTCGTTTATCTCTATCTTTTTACCGGGGACCATTGCTGCGAGAACCAGAAATATATTAGTGTCATTAACTTCAATGTTATTTTCTTCTAAAACTTTTTTTGCTGGTTCAACATTTTTAGGAGCTGCTTCTAATGGATCTCCTTCAAATATGGGTAGATCCAATTGTTCTGATGCTTTTTTTATGACTTCCGGATCAGGTGGCAATGGAGTTTTGCCAAAATATCCTAATATTGCTCTGCCATAACCGGCTTCAATTTTTTCCCATCTTCCATACATAACATTATTAAATGCCTGTAGCCAATATTGTTGACTTCCCGGAGTAACACTTGTCCATGCTCCACCGGCTTCAACAACTACAGGAAATTCGGCTAATACTTCACTATATTTATCTAGTATTCCTGCTTTTACCATCATGTGCACATTTGGACCGATAGCGCCACCCGGCATTGGAAATCCAAGTACACGTGCATCAGCAGTCGTTGTTGTTGGATTAAAAGCGTAATCTTTTAATCCTTCGTTCAATAAGTCTTCAATTATTGTTATTTTTGATACATCTATATTTAATGAATATCCTGTACCTTTTAAGGCATGATCCAATGAACGTGCGTCAGGTTGTACTGTACCACTTGCCATTGGTCTAACCGAAAGATCAACACCATCTGCACCACCCTCAATAGCAGCCATATAACAAGCAACTGCCATACTAGCAGTATCATGTGTATGCATCCAAAGCGGCATTTCCGGTGGCATGATTTTCTTTAGTCCAATTGCTGTATCATAAATAGTTTTTGGATCTGTAGTTCCACTGGCGTCTTTTAAACAGAGGCTATCGATTTGCACATCATTTTCCAGTAATCTTTTTCCAATATTGATGTAAAATTCTGCAGTATGGACTTTATCCGATTTAAACGGTAATCCCATCAAAGCTATACAAGCCTGGTGATGCATACCTGCATCTACAATAGGTTTTCCTGTTTTAACCAGATTTTCTACATCATTCATATAATCGAAATTTCTGTCCCAAGTGGTGCCATATTTTTTCATTAATTTGGCTTGTAGGTCTAATCCTTCCATTGATTGCGTGGTTAAGGTCACCCCTGAAACCGATCTGGTTAATATTTGTAAATCTACATCAGGACCTACAGTATCACGCATTGTTTGCATTGTCTCAAATGGATTTTCTCCAAGATAAAAACATGGGGCTTGATATCTTGCTCCACCACCAAATTCCATATGATTAATACCAATTTCTGCTGCCGCTTTCATAGCAGGTAGAAAATCATTTAACCTTACCTTTCCACCGAATGAACTTTGTAATCCATCACGGAATGGAGTGATCATTACTCTGATTTTTTTTGGAAATTTTGATAAAATCATTTTTCTTCCTCTATTTTTGTAATTTTTGTACCGGGAAATAAAGTACTTACTGTTGCACCAATTGCTGCATACATTGCTGTATCATTGTCCGAATTGGATTCAGGGAATATTAAAAGAATAATTTTCATCAAAATAGCGATAACAGATAGGACAAAAAATACGGCGATAAATGCAGAAATACTAATGAATAATAAATTTTGAGTATCCATAATATCCCAACATTATTAATTTGATTGATTTTTATAATTAGTCACGATGTATTGTATATATAATATGATTAGTTTTTAAAAGAATCAACATTTTTTATTACTTTTTTTCATTAATCTAATAGTACGATTCTTCCTTGTCTAACAGGATTATCATTTCCATCAATATATAGTTCCAAATCATTTCCAATTTTGTTGACTTTTCCTTTTATAATAAGAGAATCTTCTCCTTCAATCGGATCGGTATATATCGCTACTTCCCTGTTTAGAATTAGAGATCTTTTTTTATAGAAATTCAATAGGATTTGATAATCTCCATCTAACAACATTTTATAATTCTTAGATAAATTATCAATCAAAGTTCTGAATATTTCCGATATGCCGATGTCATCTTTTTTAATGTGGTCATAGAGACATGTTGATTTATGTACAAAAGTATTTGATTCAATTGTTGGCGCTTTTTCAATATTTAAGCCTATACCAAATACCACTGCAGTAACAATATCCTGTTGTGATATGGTTTGTGTGATTACCCCACTAATTTTGGCATTATCAATAAGAATATCATTCACCCATTTAATTCCAGCTTTATTTTTCATTCCCGGAATCTTGTCTAAAGTTTGAATTACCGATACTGCTGCCAAAATGGTAAAACCCACATTAAAATTTAGTACTGGTTTATTGGGTTTTTTGAAAATTGACAAATGCAAATTTCCGGAATGAGCATTCCACTCTCTATTTCTATATCCATGAAAATTAGAACCTGAATCTGCCAAACAAAGAATGCCATCAGGTAATTTAGGATTATTTTTGCTTAAATTGTAAAGCAGATCAAATTGTGATTGATCAGAATGTTTTGTAATAAATAAATATTGCCAATCAGGAATAAAGTCTGTTTCCGTAAAATATAAAAGTTTTTTTTTGAATATTTTGTGAATAAAAGAATTATCAGAAGTGTTAAATTTTTCAATATTAACAGATTTCCACGATTTTATAGCGGGTAAAACTTTTAAAGCATATTTTTTGTAATCAGCATAAATAATCATATTTGAAAAATATAAAATTATTTTCTCAAATATAAAAATTATTTTTATATTACTAAAGTAAAACTATTTGTGCTTATGCATACTCACTGTATGATTTCCGATCTTGGCAATTTTTAAATCAGATGCAGAATAGATACAAAAATTATCAATATTTTCTATATATCCCTTGGCTTCCCAGAATATTCCTGTAGCAGTATCAAGTAGCAGATATCTTGGATCACTTCCATCATTCGTTGGTACATATTGTAGCTGATATCTACCAATTTCTGCCTTACTTATTTCTTGTGCGTATGCCTTTGTACTACCGGCTTCAACGATCCATTTTACTAAAAATAATGAATTTATTAGTACTATAATAATTACGAGTTTCATCAATAGGTTTTGTTGCTTCATATTTAATCTCTCCACTTAATATTTTTCAAGTTACTTTTTCTGATTTTTGAACTCAATATTAAAAACTAACTAGTTTCCAGGTGGCCAACTAGGATCTGGTAAAGAATTATCTGTCGGCTCCGGATCACTGGTAGTATCACTGCCACCAAGAAGGACAGCTGCGCCCCCACCTAAAACTACAACTCCAAGTCCAACCCATAACCATGGAAAGCCCCCACCTTTATCTTCATCTACCTTTAAACCCGCAGCTTTTCTTGCAATTCTTTTCATAACTTTTAACAAACCTGAAACATCTCCTCTGTGATCTTCTTGAATTGCCCGTACTATTCTTCCGGTAGAAACATCGAACAATCTAACATCAATAGTTAATACATTTCCTACTTTTCCAACATCTCCGGCAATCATCATTTGTACGCCAAGCAATCTTCCCGCTTCAATAGCACATTCAGAACTTGTACATCCGGAGGCACTGAATCCCTGTTCTTCTAGAATCTCATTCATCTGTCCTCTTTCCAGAATAGTGAAAGTACCAAGTTTAACCAGCTCTGTCCTTAATCTGTCGGTTAATGTTGATGCTTCGTTTCCGGATATCCCACCTTTTGACTGAAATGTCAGTACTGCAATAGTAGTTTTTTGTTTTTGCTGAGCATAAGAATTGGAAAGATTTCCTATTATTATATAAAAAATGAATGAAGATATCATTATCCATGTTGTTATATTTTTCATGGTTTTGCTCCTATATTCTTCATGAATATTCCGAATATCATATTATCTTAATAAAATACCTTTTTTCATATTTATTTCCTTACCAGAAATCAGGCGAAATACATACATACCACTTGCAACATTTTCACCAGCATCATTTTTTCCGTCCCATTCAACTGTATGATATCCTGTGCGAAAATTTACGTTATTTATTAACGATCTTACTTTTTGTCCTAGTAAGTTATAAACTTCGAGTGTCACCTTGTTGTCCTGAGGCAATGAAAATATCATGTGTGTATTAGGATTAAATGGATTTGGAAAATTTTGTCGTAACTCAAATTTAGTTGGTACAACTGCTAAGCCGCCTGAATTAGCTTCAACATAACTTTCATCTCCAATAAGAATTCTGAACTCACATTTTTTACTATAATTTGTTTTGAAATCAATAAATTCAACATCATCACTTAATTCATGTACGATATTAAAATTAAAGTCAATGAGATATTTGTTGAATTCTTCGGGAATTTCTGCAAAATACTCTAAATCGAGTCTCACATTCTCGCCAACCTTATCACCTACTAATTCGAAATCCCAGTAATATCCTTTTTTACTAATTGGTTGTATCAAAGTAGATAAAATCGAATTTTCCAAATTACAACTTTTATATAGTTCATTTTGAACTGGTTTAATTCTCAGCGAGATAGCCTCTGGTAATCGCGGAGGTTCATGCCAAAAATTTCTATGCGTTTCATCATTTTTAAATTATACACCGATATAATTATCAAGATCTGTACTATTCTCACCTTTTGCAGAAATTTTAATGCCCCATTCATCATTTTTGAATCTATCAGAAATCTTATAATTAGACAAGGGACCTGATTGAGGTACAATTGTTAATGTACTTGGACCAGATGAGTGAATTGCCAATCCTTCCCATTTTCTCAAATCTCCTCCGCTTGTCCAACCACTTGATCCGTGATACTGTGCATCAGGTGGACTTCCATTCACTGATAAATTATTAAATGGTATATCAAAATCAAACGGATTACCGATCAAATTCCGGCCATCGGCAAGTGGTATCTGGCTATAGGCTGATACATCTGGTGAATGGCCGCT
>DAOWAQ010000197.1 GCA_030634505.1 Calditrichia bacterium | reverse complement strand
TTTACTGAAAAACTCCTTATACCTGAAAAAAATAACCCCATTTATTATAAACGATTTTTTCAGCCCATTTCTAAAGATGATGAGAAACAGGACGTCAGCAGCGTGTGCTTATTTGGAAATAATTTAACTGCTGTTATTCTTGGTCAAAAAGAACTTAAATTTCTCGCTTTCCACGATAAAGTAACCGGTCTTCAAAATAAGGAAGCCTTTTATCAGCAACTTGATCAGATAATTTTAGATTTGCCCCGTGATTCAGAGGGCAAATTAACTTCTGTTCTTTTTTGTGATCTTGATAATTTTAAACTGGTAAATGATACCTTAGGACACGACATTGGTGATCTGGTTTTGAAAGAGGTTGCTGAAAGGATGAAAACAACATTAAGAAAATCAGATTTTATTTATAGGTTCGGTGGTGATGAGTTCACAATTATCACCCGCCATTTGAACAATGAGTATGATGCTTCCTGTATAGCCAGAAAACTAACCGAAAGTTTATCTCAACCCTATCAAATTAAAAGGCATAAAATAACATATATAACTGTGAGTATTGGAATTGTGATTGTTCCTGATTCAGGTGCTGATCGCGAAACTATTGTAAAAAATGCTGATATGGCAATGTATGAATCCAAAAACAATGGAAAGAACCAATATCAATTTTTCTCAAAAGAGATGACGGAAATTTCTTTAAACCGGATAAAAATTGAAAACAATTTACAGGGATTGGTAAACAATCAAAATTTTGATAAGGAATGTGAAATACTGTACCAGCCAATTATTGAAAGAGCATCTGCTAAAGATTATAAAATTATTGGTACAGAAGCTCTTCTTAGGTGGAACAATCCGGAAATAGGTTATATGCTTCCGGAACTTTTTTTACCGATTGCGGAAGAAACAAATTTAATATCCTCGATTGGTGATTGGGTGTTGAAGAAGTCAATTAGTGATGTAAAACCTTTAATAGATGAGTATGATAAATCTTTTTATGTATCAATCAACTTGTCCGGCAAACAGATGAAATCTGAAAATATTATTACAAAATTGAAAAAAATAATAGAAGCGGCAAATATTAAACCAAGCAATATTCAACTTGAACTAAATGAAAGTATATACTTTGAAGATAAGAAAGTCGTATCTGAAATTTTGATTGAGATGCAAAAACTCGGTATAAAATTGGCAATTAATGATTTTGGTCGTGGATTCGGTTCACTGGTATATTTACAGAATGTTCCCGCGAATACGCTTAAAATTGACAAGTCCTATATAATGAATATGCATGAAAATCTTGATCAGAAACAACTTGTAAAAGCCATAATTTCATTGGGAAATGATTTAAACAAAGACATCATTGCGGCTGGTGTGGAAAAACAAGAACATCTAAAATTTTTAAATGAAAATAAGTGCTCCAAATATCAAGGATACTTATTCAGCCAGCCTGTTAATATATCAATGTTTCAGGATTTATTGAAGAAAAAATTTCTGTTTTAGCAGTGAGTAAAAAACTAATGTTTTAACGACACTAATCAAAGATTTAATTAAGCTTTTGTGAATAACTTTCTATTATTTCATCTATTACTTTTCTATAATAAGTATAATTTTCAAAGGGAATATTTGTCCTTACTCGGCCATCCGCTAATGGAATGTAACCACCCTGTTCAATAAGAGCGGGAACTTTATTGATAATTTCTGATCTAATCGCATTTTTATCTTTTAAAAGAGAATCCAAATCAATTCCGCCGATTAAACGCAAGTTCCGGCCAAATTTTTCTCTTAATTTTATGTAATCCATTTCTTCACAATTTACTTCGCAAGCCCATAAACAATTTATACCGTATTTAAGAATGGAAGGAATTAAAATACTCGAATTCGCATAAGTCAGGAAAATTTTAGTTTGTATGCTGTATTTATCACAGACACTAAGTACCGGTTTATAATTTTCCAGAACAAATTCTTCAAACAATTGTGGAGATATTAGTGCGCTAACATTACTTCCAATAGGTTCACTAAAATACACAGCATCAACCTGCACTTCTTTTAATACAATTTCTGCAAGTGCTGCAGCAAATTCTCCTTGAATTTTCATGTATTCTCTTACAAATTTTGGATTTTCCATAAGTAAGTGTAATACTTCTAAAAATCTATCATTATCATACACACCCATAGAAAGAAAAAAACCGCGATGAACTCTCAGGATCAATGGGTAATCTCTATTATTCCAATTCTTTACTCTACTTTTGAAATTCTTTGGTAAGCGGGTTGGGTCATTTGGATTTAGTCTGTTTTTTAATTCTGATAATTCAGCAATGGATGAAGGCCACCTCCTAAAAGTCGGGCTAACGTCAAGTTTCGGAATAATTTCTTTTCGTAGGTCAACATTAAATTTTTTTAGAAAAACCGATCTGTTTAGTCTCCATTTTTTTAAGACTTCTGTGCGGATGCCTTCTTCAAAATACAAGACACGATCAACATCCTGAAAATTCATGATTCTATTAAATCGTTGCCTGCCATTTAATGTTGTAGTCATTCACACTTCTATGAATTATATCATTAAAAGTTTAATAAAATTAAAATGTATATATTTTATGTGAAATATCAAATAATAAATAGAATAATTGGAAGATTATATAAATAAAAAACCCCGGTTAAATAACCGGGGTGTTCTTAAAGCTTGTCAAACACTATATTTTTGTAACATTCGTTGCTTGCAAACCTTTTGGGCCCTCTTCAACTTCAAATTGAACTTTATCTCCTTCATCTAAAGTTTTGAAGCCTTCACCACCGATTGCTCTGTAGTGAACAAATACATCATTACCCTCTTCCCTGGAGATGAAGCCAAAGCCTTTTGAACTGTTAAACCACTTGACGGTTCCTGTTTCCATCGAATCTTTCCTTTAAAAAAAATATTACTTACTACTGTTAGTTTGCTTTAGGACAAAAAAAAACGTTTTGAACAACTGAACATCCGCCATTCTCCACGTGCATTTTTGTTACTTTGTGTAGCTTTTTTTGAAGCCAAATCACTAAGAACTAAAAAGCAAAAAACAGCAAACAATTATAACGGGATAAAAGTACGATTAATATATTCTGAATGCAAGCATTAATAAAAAATTCATCAATTTACACCAAATAACATAATAATTTATAAATGTGCTTTATGTTAAATTAAGTTTGATTTTATGCCATTGAGTTGAAATTTTTATATAATGTATTTCTTACTACAGGCGGTTATTCTATAAGTTGGAATAGCACCAATAATTATGAAGTAAAACTCGGAAGTGGAGTGTATTTTAAAAATAAAGATTTTTTCAGATATCGTTAAAATGAGTTAAGTATGCTAAAATCGAATCTACCATTGTTAGAATATATATATTAAATTAAACAATCAAATTATTTACACCGAGCATTAAATTGGAATTTGAACTTACCGTTTACGAAATATTGTTAGCAATTACCATTGTTATATTTGGGGCAATACTACAAGGATCAATCGGATTTGGTTTGGGACCATTTTCTGTCCCGCTATTGTTATTAATTAATCCAATATTTGTACCGGGTCCTATACTTTTGATAGCATTAGTTTTAACTATCCTTATGTATAAAAGGGAAAAACATGCAGTCAATCCCAATGAAATTAAATGGGCAGTAATTGGCAGAGTATTGGGAACAATTGTTGGTGCAGCTGTATTAACAATAATTTCCAAGGCTCATTTATCTTTACTTTTTGCCTCTGTAATTTTGTTTTCACTTATCATATTTGTAAGTGGAATCGAATTAAAATTAACAAATTTAAACTTAATAATTGTAGGAACAATGTCAGGATTTATGGGCACCACAACATCTATTGGGGGACCTCCAATGGGATTGCTTTATCAAAATGCAAAAGGACCGCGAATCAGAGGAACTCTTTCCGGAATCTTTATGATAGGTACGATTATAGCTATTGTTTCACTGATAATAATAAACAAATTTTGGATTAAAGAATTTTTTGTCGCACTAATATTATTACCCGGAATATTTGTCGGATATTATTTTTCAAAGTATTCATTAAGGATTTTAGATAAAGGTTATATCCGGCCTGCAATTTTAGCTATATCAGCAATCACATCAATTATTTTAATCCTGCGCTATTTTTTAACCAATTAGATTATATTCTGCGATTACAAAATTTTCGAAGTGATATACAGTTTTTAATAAAAAAACCGATATATAAATATTGATATTACTTTATACAGGAGAACATTTTGTACAATAAAACTGACAGAAGAAAATATACACGATTTAATGTCCCGGGTGCAAAAGTTAAATATGAGCAGGAAACTGGCTTTCAAGGTTCAGAGGGATTTACAGGATTTGGCAAAATGATCGATTTAACATTATATGCAGTGAAATTTGAAACACAGCATGAACTTACTCCCGGTGCCAAAATCCAGATTTTGATTATGTTGGATGATAACAAGACTATTCTTTTGATTGGAAATACTTTATGGGCATTTTCTGAGAAGAATGATAATTCCGCCCAGGCTACAGTGGAATTTAGTGCATTC
>DAOWAQ010000324.1 GCA_030634505.1 Calditrichia bacterium | reverse complement strand
TCCTGATGCACCTAAACTCAAAGCAGCTGCCATTCCGGCGCCTTCAGATATGCCCCCTGCAGCCAACACCGGTAATTTTGTATTATGAACTAAATATGGAATCAATACAAATAATGATATATCACCTGCATGACCTCCCGCACCACTACCAACTGCAATCAAACCATCCGCGCCCAAATCCGCCACCTTTTTTGCATGTTCGATTCCAACTACATCGCAATATACTTTTGTATTTGTTTGATGAGCTAATCGAATTACATCTTTGGGGTTTCCCAATGATGTGATAATTAAAGGAACATTCTCTTCCAATGCAATGTCAATTTGGTCTGTTTGATACTTATTGGATTTTTGGACGATTATGTTTATTCCAAATGCTTTATCTGTTTGATTCTTAATATCAGTTACAGCTTGACGATATTTTTCAATCGGTCGGTAATTTAAGGCGGGAAAAGTACCTAGTCCTCCTGTATTACTGACACTCGAAACAAGTTTTACCGTACTTACCAGAAACATCGGAGCACAAACAATGGGATAGTTAATGTTAAATTGTTTCGCAAATGTGGTTTCTATTTTCTGATTTTTCATGTTAGTTTTTTTTTAAAGATAGTGTAAGTTTGAATTGAGCAACAGGTTCTTCTCCAAATTTTGACGGAACTGTCGCAATGATATTTATTATTTCTTCCACCCTTTCTTCAGATTTGATTGCTTTCTTAATTAATTCTTCTATTTTTTTACCATCATTACAGATAAAGTGGGTATGTCCTTCAGCCCGTTTCAAAAATTCAGCATTAAAATTTTTAAAGATTAAAGAAATTCGTTGTTTCTGTTCCCTGATTTTTCTTACTGCTAATATGCCCCCTGCCAAATCTACCCCGATTGACATCGCGCCAAAGTACATCGATCCTAAATGATTTTTTGTTCGTCTGCGAAACGGAATCCTGATTATGGCACTTTCATCATTAATGTGCAAAACAGAGGGTCTTACAAATAAAACCAGTGGAATTTTTGTGAGTCCAAAATATCTTAAAAATAAAGTTGCTTTAACTTTTTCAGAAATGTTCATAAAGTATTATACCAAATTCTTTAAATTTTAATTTAATTAAATATCACCTATAAAACATTATCCAAACATAAAATTAATTACAACTTTTTACGATAAAATTTCGTAAACTGAAATATTCGAACCACAAATCAAATATTAACAAGTTTAATGAATCAATCATTCAGTAATTGGAGACTTCATAATGAATAAAAATCATTATTCAAGAAGAGACTTTTTTAAGGTTGGAAGTTTAGCATTAGCAGGATCGACGCTTTCTTTTCAAAATAGTCAGGCAATGAATCCTAATCAGAATGAAGAAAAAGATCAAATTAAAATTAAAGAATACAGAACACTTGGTCGCACCGGATTCAAAGCTTCTGATATTAGTATGGGATGTATCGGAATTAAAGAACCAAATGTGATACGCTATGCTTATGACCATGGAGTCAATTATTTTGACACAGCAGAAGGATACGGCAACGGCGATTCAGAAAAAAAGATTGGCGAAGCAATGCAATTCATGGAGAGAGACAAAATCTTTATTACAACAAAACTTGTTTTGCGTGATGATGACACCAAAGAAAAAATTTTAGAACGATTTGGAAAATGCCAGGAAAGATTAAAAACGGAACATGTTGACGCCCTTTATATGCACAGCATTCAAAAAATAGAATGGTTTGATAATCCACATTTCCATGAAGCAGTTAAAGAATTGAAAACCGCGGGTAGATTAAAACATGCCGGTATTTCTTCTCATGGCCCCAGGGGAGACGATTTGGATAGTATGGAAAAAGTCCTTTGTGCAGCCGCTGAAGACGGACGATTTGATTTGATGCTTTTGATTTACAATTTTATGAACAAAGAAGCAGGTGAAAAAATTTTGGAAGCCTGTAAAAAAAATAATGTTGGCACCAGTGCTATGAAAACTGCTCCGGGAGTACTTAAATCTGAGATTTTTGATCCGAAAAATCCATCGCAAGAAGCAGAAGATTACATAGAACGAGTTGCCAAAAGAGGTGTTTCCCGGGAAGAGGCAATTAAAAGAATAGAACGATGGTCAAAAGGACAGCAGGAAGATGAAATAAAGACAAGACCATTTCTTGAAAAATACGGTATTAAAACTGAAGATCAATTATTCTCATCAAGTATTCAATGGGTTTTGAATAATAAAGACATGCATACAACATGCATAGCTATGAGAGATTTTGATTTGCTTGATAAAGTGATTCCTTTATCCGGCACGAAACTATCACATTCTAATTCTGAATTTTTGAAAAATTATGGAAAGATATTTAATAATCAATATTGCCGGCATGCCTGCTCAGATTGTTTTACCGCATGTCCGCATGGAATTCCGGTAAGCACAATTATGCGTTATGCAGCATATTATCAGCGACAGGGAAGAGAAAAATTGGCGATGCAAAAATACGCCAGGTTAGGTGGAAAAGATGCATCTCTTTGTGAGACATGTGATGCTTTTTGCTTAAATTCCTGTCCGCACAATGTTAATATTCAGGCAAATTTAGTCAATGCACATTCTCTTTTGACTATGGTATAAAAGTTATAAGGAAATAGGGTATAGAGGTCATGTTTACCATTATACCTTATGCCCTATACCTCGATAATTATTAAAGGATCAACAATGAAAAATCTCATATACATATTTTGTCTATTTTTATTGTTCACCGGAAACATTTATTCAACTACTATCAATTTTGGCAAAATTGAAGGATGGACTGTTGCTGACACAATCGACCAATACGATTCTTCAAATCTGTGGGAATATATCAATGGTGCGGCAGATATGTTTTACACGTACGGTTTTCAGAATCTACATTCCTACGGAATGTCTTCCGGAGATATTGAGATTGTTGTTGATGTATATAATATGGGTACACAACTTAATGCCTATGGCATGTACAAAACTGAACGAGGTGAACCAAAAGAAAAATTGGAAATAGGTGTTGAAGCTGTAATAACTTCTCCAAACCAATGTTTAATGCTCAAAAATATATACTATGTTAAAGTGAATGTTTATGAAAGTCAGTTAACTACAGAATTAAGCAAAAATCTTTTGCATTCGATTTCTGGAATATTACCGGGCTCAAATGAATTTCCTTCTGAATTTGAGTTATTGCCTGCTGAAAACAAAATAAAGAATACCGAGCATTTTGCAAAAGAAGGATATCTCGGACTTTCCGAATTAAAGAATTGTCTTTTTGCGGATTATAAAATCGAGGATAGTGAGTTTCAGTATTTTGTTGTGCTGCCAGAATCTGGCGAAAATTATGATGTTATATGGAACAAACTTGCTGAAAAATGGAAAAAATCGAAATCTGCAGATGTATCAATTCTCTTCAG
>DAOWAQ010000302.1 GCA_030634505.1 Calditrichia bacterium | reverse complement strand
ATATCCTGCTTTTTGCACACAATTATCAATATTTTGAATTGATGCTGAAGAAGCTGTTACTATATGAACTTCACATTCAAGACGCGTACCTGCCATACCTATTGGATTTTTTATACCATCCTGATCGTCCACAATAAATTCTTGGGTAAGAATATGAACAATCTGGCGGTCCATTGGCAAAGCGATGGCTTTTGCTGCGTCGACTACCCGATCCACATCCGATTGAGAGATAACTTTATCTTTGCCTCCAACGGCAATCACACCTTTGCTGTTAATGCTGCGAATATGATCTCCTGCAATTCCAGCGAAAACTGAATCGATTTTATAGCCAGCCATTAACTCTGCTTGTTCAATTGATTTTTTGATTGACTCAACTGTTTTATCAATATTAATTACGACTCCCCTGCGCAAACCATCTGAGGGATGCGTACCGACGCCTACAATATTTAAAATATTGTGTTCATCAAGTCTGGCTACGACTGTCGCAATTTTGGTTGTTCCAATATCCAATCCAACAAAGATATTCTCTTCGTTCATAAATTATTCCCGTTCTGTTTCAAATATGATTATACAAAATCTTATACACATGTAAATACTTCAATTTAATATTCTGCAATATGATAATTTTACTGTCATTTCGAGAAGTGGAGCGACGAGAAATCTCTCGTTATTATTGAATTTATTAGATTTCTCATCCCGATAAATCGGGATTCGAAATGACATTTCAGTTATTATCCCTAACTTCAACATTAATTTCTCTTACGTTTTTTTCTTCACAATTAACTGATCTTTGAATCTTAAATCGATATATTCAATTTGTGTCAAATCAGCCCAATCCAAATAATTTTTTATATAGGTCTGTAGAACATACAATTCTTTTTCATATTCATTTTTATTAATTCTGATTTTTGCACCGCCTTTTATCATAATTAATTCAAAGAAACGGCTGCTTTTCATATTGATTTCCGAAATTAAACCAAGCGTTAAATTGTCATTGTTTTGTAAATGAGAAACCAGTGTCACGGCTCTTAATGCCTGGGAAGATGTAGTTTTTTCCCCAAGTTTTCCCAATGATTCTGATATGCCTGAAATAAAAGGTAGATCCCAGGATTTTTTAATTTTGGGGACAGGCATCAAAAAACCTTGATCATCGATTAAATTCAAACCACGTCCATAAATAAATGCAATGGGGTTTCTTTCGTCTACGGTAATATTTAATGTACGGGGTAGTCTCTTTGTTACACTTACCCCTTTTATAAAATCTGATTTCATTAACGATTCAGCGATTTCTTCAATATTTATATCTTTTGTTTTTGAATTCTTAAAATCATAATCACACAATTCTTTTATATTGTCAGGACTCAGAATTTCATTTCCTGTTATTTCTATATTTTCTGCCTTAAAATTATCCATCTGATCCTGACCCAAACCCACAATTTCATTAATTCCGAGAATCAAGGCATATAATACGATCATTACTAAAAAGAATTTTCCGGAGCCAGACCAGAATTTTTCTTTTTTTGTTTTGCGAACTTTTCTGATTTCGCGTTGTGCTTTATACCTTTTCATATTTTAATTCTGCAAATTCTCAATTAACTCATTGCCGGCTTTCCAAATATCACCAGCCCCAATCGTAATTACCATATCGTTTGATTGTAGTATTTTTTTGATTTCAGAAGACAGGTTTGATTTATCAGCTACATAAAACACATTTTTATGATTCATTTTTTTTAGTGCATTGCAAATTATCTCTCCGCTTATTCCACTAATCGGTTTTTCCCTTGCCGGATAAACATCTGTAACAAAAACAACATCCGATTCAAATAAAGATTGTGCAAAATCTTTATAAAAATCTCTGGTTCTCGAAAAAAGATGTGGCTGAAAAACTGCAATGATTCTTTTCTGCCATCCAGTTTTGGCAGCTGAAATCGTAACTGATACTTCTGTTGGATGATGTGCATAATCATCAACTATCATAATATTGTTTATAAAAGATTTAATTTCAAATCGTCTTTCCACACCTTCATATTTTTCCAAACCATATTTTATTTTATTAAATGCTATATTCAGTACATCACCTACCGCTATAGAAGCTAATGCATTTTTTACATTGTGAACGCCCGGCACTTTTAACGATATTGAACCCATCAATTCTTTTTTATAATACACATTAAACAGACTTTGATTATTATCAAAACTTAAATCTTCCGCACGATAGTTTGCCATATCTGATAAACCATAGGTGATACATTTTTTATTAAGTTTTGGTATTATTTCCTTTACAACAGGTTCATCAATACAACAGATAATTGACCCATAAAACGGCGTATTATTGGCATAGTCTATAAATGTATTTTTCAAATCATCTAAATTTTCATAACAATCAAGATGGTCAGCTTCTAATGAAGTTATTACTGCGATTGTAGGTGAGAGAGCAAGAAATGACCTATCATATTCATCAGCTTCCACAACAACAACATCACCTTCACCTAAGCGAGCGTTTGTTTTTAAACTTTTCAATCTGCCACCGACAATGATTGTTGGGTCCAATTCACCTTCAATCAAAACTTCTCCGCACATTGAAGTTGTTGTGGTTTTACCATGCGTTCCTGAAATACCGACACAATACTTGTGATTTATGATTTGAGCTAACATCTCCGCACGACGGATTTCCTGTATTTTTAGTTTTTTTGCTTTTTGTCGTTCCGGATTATTTTCTTTTACTGCTGAAGAATAAACCAATACATTTACATCTTTCAGGTTACTCGATGAATGACCCTCATAAATTGTTGCACCATGTTGCTCAAGATAATTAGTTATATCAGTTAATTCTCTATCTGAACCTGAAACCTTGTATCCATTTTTCAGCATGATCTCAGCAATTCCTGACATTCCAATCCCACCGATACCAACGAAGAATATGTGCATTTTTTTATTAAATAATTTCATACTACTTTTTAATTTTTCTTTTCTTTCAGTTTTATTACTTCATCAATCGTTTCAGCAATTTTTTCGATAGCATCAGGTTTGTAAAATTGTTTTAAATTTTCTTTTATATCTTTACGCATTTGAATATTTGATTTTAATTTTTCAATAGCATTTTCAATTCCATTAGTCAAGGAACCATTATCTTCCACAATCATAGCTGCACCTGCATCTGCCAGGGATTTGGCATTTTTATACTGATGATTGGCAGCAGCGCTGGCTAATGGCACCAAAATCGCAGGCAAATTCATTGCAACTAATTCCGCAATCGTCATTGCGCCGGCACGGCTAATTACAAAATCACTTATAGAATAAGCATAATCCATTTTATCTATAAATGGCAGGATGTGAATATTCTTAAAATCGCGGTTTTCATATTTCTTTTTATAAATGCCAAATTCATTTTCACCCGTTTGCCAGATTAATTGGGCGTCTTTAAATGTTCCTGTTGTTATAAGTTTATCAATCGCTTTATTTAAATTTCTCGATCCCTGACTGCCTCCAAAAACCAAAATAGTTACTGCT
>DAOWAQ010000044.1 GCA_030634505.1 Calditrichia bacterium | reverse complement strand
TATACTGTTGACCATTTTAATGGAAATGGAGGCGCGAGTATCTTTTCCTTTTCATTTCCTCTCGGGGCAATTATTCCGGATGATGGGTATATTGATGATTTGGGTCGTTCTATTGGATTTTTAGTTATTAAAAACACGAATCATACTGTTGCTAATTTTGATTATGAATGGGGTACAACAGGTATGCAAAATGGAGCAGATGGTCTTGAATTCAGGGATAATTCTGGCACAAGAATCCAAGCACTTACTTGGGGAGGATTGGGAGATTTAACTGGTGGAACTCCGGCATGGCGAAATGTAGGAACAGATGATTCAGGTGATAATGGAATATCTGCCCCTGATGGAGTTCAGGAATTTTTACAAAATATATGGTCCAGCGAAGTTGCCACTCCGGGCGATATTAATAATAACCAGATTTCAGGGGATATAAGCCTTCCGGTAGAACTTACATCATTTACAGCTGTTGGTGGTGATGGCAGGGTATCTTTAAAATGGGTAACCCAATCTGAAATAGATAACCAAGGATTTTATCTTTACCGATCAAATGATAAAGAAGGTAATTATAGCCAACTTTCTGACCTAATAAAAGGTACCGGGAATTCTTCGTCAACTATAACATATGCATATGTTGATGAATCAGTTTTCAACGGTAATACATACTGGTATAAACTTATTGATGTTGATGTAAATGGTGTACGCACTGCTCATCCGGTTATATCTGCGGTACCACATGTCTCCTCTACTGATATAGACATAGTAGATAATGCTGGAATACCAAAGGAATTTGCCCTCAAAGGGAATTATCCGAATCCTTTTAACCCTGAAACAACAATTAGTTTTGACATTCCTGAAACAGAAAATGATTTAATAAATGTAAATTTATCTGTATATAATATGTTAGGCCAAAAGATTATTACATTATTAAATGAACCGCTTGCTGCTAATTCATATAAGGTTAAATGGTATGGCAAAGACAGTAATGGACAGTTAGTACCTTCGGGAATTTATTTCTATTTAATAAAGACAGAGAATTTTATAAGTTCCCACAAGATGATGCTGATTAAATAATCAGATAGAGTAAAACACTTTTAAAACCTGGTAAATTTTTTATCGGGTTTTTTTTATTTAATGATTTAATATCAAAGCCATGGGTAATATGTTCAATTTCTTCATAAGTGATAATGGCAAGAACAACCGGTTTAGCATGGTCTTGGTAATAATTCACATTTTCATTAAATTCATCTACCTTAAAATTGTGGACTATGAAAGATAAATGCAAAAAGTTACTAAAAATTTTGTAAATCAATTTAGAAAAAGATTTAAGGCCATTCTTAATTCTGATTTAACCTCAAATCAAATTGCAATGAATTTTACAATTGGAATATTGATCGGTCTTTTAGTTCCTATGGGACTCCAAACCATTGTGGTGGTAATTATATGTGCTTTATTCAGTTACAATTTTGTTATAATTGTTTTTGCAACTTTAATATCAAACCCATTTACAGTTATATTTATTTATTATTCTGCATTTAAAATCGGAGAAATTTTTATTAATTCAGGAATATCCTGGATTCAGGTTAGCAAAGTTTTAAATAATCCAGAGTTGGAATCTATATTGAATTTAAGTTTCAATAGCCTTAAAGTAATTTATACGGGGTTGTTAATTGAATCAGTCGTATTATCCATTCTGACTTATATTTTCGTTTATTATATTGCCATTTATGTGAAAAGTAAAAGAAATATAATATCTTCAATAATATCAAATAAGTAGTTTTAAATTTCTGATTTTATACTTAATTAAAGTACAAACCATTTAAACTTATTTATAAAAATTACATTACTATTCTTAATTAAAATCTGATAAAATTAGATTTTGTTCCATAATTATAATTCTTGACATGTATTTTATAAATATCTAAGTTCTTACATAAATTGTGCCAAAAAATATAAATATTCACATAAGGTGCTATTGAAAAATGATTCAGTTGTCACAAACAATGCGGTTAGAGCAGCGATTGTCGCCTCAGCAAATATTGCTTTCTACGTTACTACAATTACCCTTGCTCAGTTTAGAACAGAAAATTCAAACGGAATTGGAATTAAATCCTGTAATGGAAGAAGGGCTTGAAGAAGATGACGAATTAGAAACTGAAATAATAGAATCTGATCCTGAAGAATCGAAAGAGATTGAAAAAGAACTTGAATTAACTGAAGATTCAAATAATACTGAACTCGATAAGAAGGAGCTTGAAAAAGCACAGGAAGATGCAGAATGGGATGATCTTATTAATGACGAAGATAATTATGAATTCAAGTTACCGCGAGATCATTCGGAAGATGAATACGAGCGTCCGGAAGTTGAGATAACTTCTATGACCGAATATCTGCTGGAACAATTAAGTTTTTTATCTTTAGATGACAAACAAAAAAAAGTAGGCGAGTATTTAATTTGGAATATTAGGGATGATGGTTATCTTGATGAAGCATTATCGCTTGAAAATGTTGCAGAAATTTTTGAATACCCGGTTGAAAAAGTAGAAGAAATTTTAAAAAAGATTCATTTTTTTGATCCTATAGGAATTGGCTCTAGAAATTTAAAGGAGTGCCTACTTACACAATTACTTGATAATGAAGATTCATCACAATTAGCGACAAAAGTTCTTTCAGATCATTTTGAAGATTTTAAAAATAAACGATATGAAAAGTTGTTAGCAGCGTTGAACATTAGCGCAGAAGAATTAAAAGAAGTTATAGAAATTATAAGTAAGCTGAATCCAAAACCCGGAGAAGGATTAAATACAAATAAAGAAAATTATATTATTCCGGATTTTGCAATCGAAAAAGTTGATAATGAATTTGTCGTAACGCTTAATGACTGGAACATTCCACCGCTACGAATTAGCAAAACTTATAAATCTTTATTGAAAGACCGGAAAAATACTGATAAGGAAACCAGACAATATATTCGGAAAAAAATAGAAACAGCAAAATGGTTCATCAATTCCATTTACCAACGAAAAGCTACCATGTTAAAGGTAATGCAAGCGATTGTGCAGAAGCAATTTGATTTTTTTAATAAAGGACCGTCGGACATAAAACCATTGATAATGAGAGAAATTGCTGAGATAATTGAAATGGATATTTCTACAGTTAGCAGGGTTGCAAATGGAAAATATGTACAAACGGATTTTGGAGTATTTGAATTAAAATATTTTTTCAATGAAAAAATAGAGACCGATGATGGCGAAGAAATTTCAACAAGAAAAGTAAAAGAACGCATCAGGAAAATGATTGAAGAAGAATCGGCTAAGAAACCATTAAGTGATGAAAAAATTTCACAAGTTTTAAATGAAGAAGGGTTTCCGGTAGCACGCAGAACTGTTGCAAAATACAGAGAACAATTAAGTATCCCCGTGGCACGATTAAGAAAAAGATTGGAATGATATTTATTTTTGTGAAACAATATAAATTAAATGTTGTTTATAACCCAGACTTTTAATTCTAATTCACCAATTTTGAAGATAACTCATTAAAATGCAGGTATAAAATGATAGAACATCAACCAAATATTATTTATAGCACAACCATTTTGGGTATCAGGCATAAAGGTAAAGTTGCCATGGGTGGTGACGGACAGGTTACCATGGGAAATGCTGTGATGAAACATAAGTCCAAAAAAATACGCAAAATGCACAACGATACCATCATTACCGGTTTTGCGGGCGCCGCTGCCGATGCTTTTACACTTTTCGAAAGATTCGAGCAAAAATTAGAAAGATATTCAGGTAATTTAGCGAAAGTGGTTGTAGAACTGGCAAAAGACTGGCGTATGGACAGATATTTACGTCGGTTAGAAGCTTTACTAGCGATAATGGATAAAAAAAGTACATTTCTCGTATCAGGCACAGGGGATGTAATAGAACCTGATGATGGGATTATTGCTATAGGTTCAGGTGGAAATTACGCTTTAGCTGCGGCAAGAAGCCTTGTAAAACATTCGGATCTAAGTACTGAAAAAATAGTTGAAGAAGCATTACTCGTTACTTCTGAAATTTGCATCTATACAAATAACAATATATATGTTGAAACACTTTAAAGAAAGTAAAATAAAATGAATGAATTTACTCCCAGACAAATTGTTGAGGAACTTGATAAATATATTATAGGTCAGGATCAGGCAAAAAAATCTGTTGCGATTGCTCTGCGAAATCGATGGAGAAGGCAACATGTAACCGGTGATATTAAGGATGAAATAATGCCGAATAATATTATATTAATCGGACCAACCGGAGTGGGTAAAACTGAAATTTCCCGGCGCTTGGCAAAACTTGCTGAAGCTGCATTTATTAAGGTGGAGGCCTCAAAATTTACTGAAGTTGGATATGTCGGGAGAGATGTTGACTCGATTATTCGAGATTTAATGGATATTGGAGTGCAAATGGTTCGGCAGGAACGAGCAAAGGAAGTAGAAGGAAAAGCACGCAATATAACAATCGACAAATTGTTGGATATATTATTGCCGCCTATATCAAAAAAACAAAAGCCTGTTGGAGAAATGGATGAGTCTGATAACCTTGAATTGCGACATCAAAGGACGCGTGAAAAGTTAAGATCGCAGCTTATTGAAGGTAAACTAAACGATCGAATGATAGAAATAGATGTTCAAAATGATTCAACACCAATGATGCAAATATTCTCACCTGTTGGCATCGAGGAAATGGGGTTGAACATTCAGGAATTGTTCGGTGGTTTAATGCCAAAAAAAATGAAGAAACGTAAAACCACTGTTCCTGAAGCATTGAAAATCATTACCCAGCAGGAAGCACAGAAATTAATTGATATGGAAGCAGTAATACGCGAAGCGACGCGCCGGGTTGAGAACTCCGGAATCGTGTTCTTGGATGAAATTGATAAAATTGCCGGTGGTGGTTCCGGTAAACAAGGACCCGATGTTTCTCGGGAAGGTGTGCAAAGAGATTTATTGCCGGTAGTAGAGGGAACTACAGTTGTTACTAAATATGGACTAGTAAAAACTGATCATATTCTATTTATTGCCTCAGGTGCGTTTCATGTTGCCAAACCGTCTGATTTGATTCCTGAATTACAGGGTCGTTTCCCGATTCGTGTAGAGTTGAATAGTCTTACGGAAAAAGATTTTGTTAGAATTTTAACAGAACCGGAAAATGCACTTATCAAACAATATAAAGCGTTATTAAAAACTGAAAATGTTGAATTAGATTTTACTGAAGATGGAATATGCGAAATTGCCAGCATTGCTACTTCTGTAAATACTATAGCAGAAAATATAGGAGCACGCCGCTTACATACAATTATGACAACATTGTTAGAAGAACTTCTATTCAATGTTCCTGAAACAAAAAAGAAAAAAATCGTAATTGATGCTAAAGAAGTAAAGAAAAAACTTGAAGCTATTGTAAAGGATGAAGATTTAAGCAGGTATATATTGTAAGATTAATATTAAATGAAGTCATAAGGAGTAGAAATTGAAACGAGATTTTTTATCAATTGCCGATTACTCTCGTGAAGAGATCGAAGAGATTTTTCAAATTACTAAGGATTTAAAAGATAAAACCAAAAACAGAACAAAACATCATTTGTGTGAAGGTTTGACAATGTCGATGATCTTCGCGAAACCCTCAGCAAGAACAAGAATATCATTTGAAACAGGTATGGTTCAACTTGGCGGTTATGCTTTATATCTTTCACCAAACGATATTGGAATTGGAAAACGGGAATCAGTAAAGGACATTGCAAGAGTTATATCGAGATACAATGACATAATAATGGCGAGATTATTTGACCATGAGCATATTTTGGAATTAGCGAAATACGCATCAGTTCCCGTAATAAATGGATTAACAGATTATAATCACCCTTGCCAGATTATGGCTGATATGTATACAGTTAAAGAACACTTTAATCGGATTGAGAATTTAAAAATTACTTATATTGGTGATGGAAATAATGTAGCAAATTCTTGGATAAATCTTGCAGCAAAATTACCTATGCACTTAGTAATCTGTTCACCTTCGGGATATGAACCTGATAAAACAACTGTGGATTATGCAAAAAATCAAGGAATAAGCCAGATTGAAGTATTATCTGATCCCATTGAATCTGTAAAAGATGCTGATGTAATTTATACGGATGTTTGGGCAAGTATGGGACAGGAAGAAGAGGCTGCTGAAAGAAAAAAAGTGTTTATGAAATATCAAATCAATGATGAATTATTAAAGCATGCCGATCCAAATGCAAAGGTCATGCACTGCCTACCTGCCCATCGCGGTGATGAAATTACTGATTCAGTAATTGATGGTCCTCAATCAATCGTTTTTGATGAAGCAGAAAACCGTATGCATGTACAAAAAGCAATCATTGTAAAATTGTTAGGTAAATCTTAAGTTTTATGCATGTCTGCTAAAAATCTTGAAATAATTTATTTAGATGTTAATGAATTTCCTTTGTGGAATGAATTTGTTAAAGATTCACCACAGGGGACTTTTTTTAACACGACTACCTGGCTACAAAAATTAGAATTTGTATATAATCGTCCTTTAAAAATTTTAGTTTGCAAGCGTAATCAGGAATTTGTATCCGGAATAACCTTTTTTGAGAATAAAAAATTGTTCTGGCGACTGATTACTCCTGTTTTTCTTTTACCATTTAATGGACCATTATTTAGTAAATCCAATGATACAAAACCACAGAAATTAATTGCCGATCAATTAGAATATGTTCAACTACTTCTTGAACACTTAAAATCTGATTATGATTTTGTTCAGCTGAACACATACCATACTTTTGATGATTTGCGTGCTTTTACCTGGAATGATTTTAATGTTGAACCGGAACATACGTATCTTTGCAAACTGGAAAATGAAAAAGAATTATTTGCTAACTATAACCAATCATTAAGAAAAAAAATACAAAAAAGTAAAGAGCAAAATTTATTTATATCCGAATCGAAAGATATCGACACATTTATTGAATTGTACTATTCAAGTTATCTTCGACATGAATTAAATCCCCCTGTATCAAAAACCATCATAAAAACACTGATACAAAAAATTCTTGAATTACCGAATACACGTTTATTCTTCATTAAAAAAGAAGAAAAATGTTTAGCTGGCAGAATAATTTTAAAAGATGAGAATACTATTTTTGACCTTCTGGCAGGAAATAATGATGAAACCGGGCTGGCTTCATCTTTTTTAGTTGCGGAAATCATGAAAAAATATGCAGAAAAATTTTCCTGTTTCGATTTTCTTGGTGCAGACCATCCCGAGATTGAGAAATTTAAACGAGCCTTTGGTGGCGAAATTGTGCATCGATTCAAATCTCAATACCATGCGAATACCATTCTGAAAATATTGCTCGATATGCGTCGTAGAGGCGAGAAAAAAAGGAGAAAAATCTGAAATGCAATTTCTTTGCAATCAGGAACAAATAACTCCGCGACTTGAATATACTGTTGATTTTATTTTTTCAACTCTTGGAATTAATATTGAAACTATTTCAACCAAAAAGTTTAAGAAATCAAACGATTTAGTTATTGGTTATCTGAATCAAAATGAATTGAATTCATTCAAAAATCTAAACCTAATAAATATTACTAATCTTGATGAATTAAATCATTTGGAGCAATTTGAAAAGATAATTGATGTAAAAAAAGTAAATTCTGAAAATGTTCCTATTCTTGGGAAAACTTTTAAAATTAATTTAAATAACGGATGGAAAAAAAATAAAAAAGAGAATTACTATTATTCATCCAAATCGCAAATTTGGCGAATTGAATATGATATTATTGCAAACATTTTTTACCATTTATCAAGATTTGAAGAAAGATGGCGGATTTTTGCAGATGAAAAAGAAGCTGACTGGACAAAATCTGTATTGTGCAGAGCTACTAATTTACAAGTTCCAGTGGTTGATGTATTACTAAATGAATTGAAGAAAATCATTTATTTAAAAAGTAAAAAATCAGATATTCCAGTTATAAGAATTTTGCCATGGCCAAACGGTGAAAAATTTGCTGTTGCTTTTACACATGATGTAGATCTAACCAGGGGTTATTCGGCACAGGAATATTTAACCTCAAAAACAAAATCTGTTTTGTATTCTGCTTTGAACAAACCTTACAAAAAACAAGAAACGGAAAAAAATCTTAAAGATAAAGATTTTAATGTTTGGACTTTTTCACAAATTCAGGATTTCTATAAAAAAAAGAAATGGAAAGCGACCTTTTTTTTCCTTGCAAAAATGTTTGAGGGAAGACATATAAGATATAATGTATCCTCTGACAAATTCCTGAAATTGTTTAAGGAACTGAAATCGAATGGTCATGAAATAGCATTGCATCCCAGTTTAAAAGCATTCGAAAATCCTGAGAAATATGCGAGTGAGAAACAAAAATTAAGTAAAAAATCGGAAGCGGAATTACAGGGTATGCGTCAGCATTATCTCCGGTTTAAAGTACCACGATTATGGAATCTTGCCACGATAGCAAAACTTAAATACGATTCCAGTTTAGGATATAATTTCCAGTCAGGTTTTCGTGCCGGTACCTCAAATAGTTTTACAACATTTGATTACAAAGAAAACAAACGATTAAATGTTGCTGAATTTCCAATTACATTTTTTGAATATAATTTGCCAGAGAAAGGACAAGATAAAAATCAATCTTTAAAAATGATTGAGAACTTAATAAGCCAGGTTGAAAAATATGAAGGCATTTTTAATATTTTAATTCATCCCAGTAATTATTCGTTGTCTCCATTTAAAGAATATTGGCAATTATTTGTGAATAAAATTGAAAGAAAGAATGTTTTTGTTTCTACGCTTTCAGGTTTTACCGAATGGATTCAAAATAAAAAAAGAATAAGTATTTCTTTTAATTCAAACAAAAGTGAAATAAAAATAAAGATTAAAAAACCTAGGATATTAAAATCATTTAGCTTTGAGATTTCTCAAAAAGGTGAATTTGAACAAATCGAAAAAGTAAAAATTCAAAAAATAAGTGATCGAAAATACATGTGCGAATCATTGAAAACTAATTTTAGTCTAACTTATAAATTAAACTAATCCGAATGCGAATTTGCCATATCACAATCAATCAAATTGAATTCGAACGAAGGATTTATAATCAGATTGATACAGCAAAAAACCTTGGTTTCAAAGTACTTTCAGTTTCACTTGGTAAGCCGGGTGATAAACGCTGTGAGAAAAAAAATGGATTTTTAATCAAACGAATTTTTACTAAGTTTCATGAAAAAGGTCCTCTGAAATTTATCTCTTTTAATATAAAATTGTTTTTTTATATTTTATTCAGACCAATTCAGATTATTCATTGTCATGATTTATGGCCTTTACCGGCGGCAGCAATTGCTGCGCTTTTAAAAAATTGCTGCCTGGTTTACGATGCGCATGAGTTCTATTGTGGGTTAAATATATTTAATGATCGGCCGGTTAGAAAACATGTTTGGATGATTTTAGAATGGATTTCAATTCCTTTAGTTGATGTGCTTATTACTATTTCTGTGCCTCTTGGAGATTTATATAAAAAGAGATATCCGCAATTGAAGAAAATAGAAATAATAAGAAACGTACCAAAATATGAAAAACCGTTAAATCCTGGAAAATTTGATAACTCAAGTTATTCGAATACAATAATTTTTCATGGATATTTTAAGCCCGGAAGGGGTTTGGAAAACCTTGTTAAAGCCATGGCTAAGTTATCAACCACACGATTAATTATGGTTGGTGGCGGAGAACTAAAAAATTCATTGCTTACTTTAGTTAATGATTTACAATTAAAGAATATAGAATTTGTGAAATACATTGATCATGATCAACTAATTTCACATGCAGCTAAAGCAGATATTGGAGTTGTTTTATTTGAGCCGACGAGTTTGAACTA
>DAOWAQ010000037.1 GCA_030634505.1 Calditrichia bacterium | reverse complement strand
TTGATAAGAATATGGATGCACTGTATTTTTCTCGAGCTGTGATTCCTGTTGTTCATAAAGTTAAAAATAAATCTGAGTGGCTAAATTATAACACATATTTCAAACATATTGGTATTTATGCTTATCGGAAAGAATTTTTATTAAAACTAACAGAATTGCCCAGAGAAGGATTAGAAAAATCAGAAGACCTGGAACAGTTACGAGTGCTTGAAAATGGGTATAAAATCAGGTGTGTTGAAACATCTTATCAGGCAGTAAATGTAGATGTGCCTGAAGATATAGATAGGGTTGAGAATATAATAAAAAAAAATAATATTAAAATGGATCCGTCAAATGTCAAAATGTAAATATATATTTATTACCGGTGGTGTTGTATCCTCTTTGGGTAAAGGGATTGCCTGTGCTTCATTAGGATTATTGTTAAAACAAAGGGGATTGAAGGTTAGCTTTTTAAAATTGGATCCTTACATCAATGTTGATCCCGGAACAATGAGCCCGTATCAACATGGAGAAGTATATGTAACTGACGATGGTTCTGAGACTGATTTGGATTTGGGACACTATGAGCGGTTTTTGGATATCAACATGGGTAAAGTCAATAATGCTACAGCCGGGCAAATTTATGATACTGTGATTAGTAAAGAACGTAAAGGTGAATTCTTAGGAGCTACTGTTCAAGTCATTCCACATATTACAGATGAGATTAAATATCGTATTCGTTCGGTTAATAAAAATAAAAATTTTGATGTTGTCATAGTCGAAATAGGCGGGACGGTTGGCGACATAGAAAGTTTGCCTTTCATGGAAGCTATTCGTCAGTTTTCAATTGAAGAAGGATCCAAAAATGTACTTTTTATTCACCTTACTTTGGTACCACATATTGACAGTGCCAATGAATTGAAAACCAAACCAACACAACATTCAGTCATGAGACTAAGAGAAATTGGTATCCAGCCGGATATGCTTTTATGTAGAACTGACAGAGAGCTGCCGGAATCGGTTAAACAGAAGTTAGCACTATTTTGTAATGTTAAAGTAAATAATGTCATCGAGGCCAGGGATGTATCTTTGATTTATGAGGTACCGCTTCTTTATACACAAGAGGGTTTTGATAAACTTGTAACAAACCATTTTAAATTAAAAACGAAAGATCCTGATATAACTCAGTGGAGAAAAATAGTAAATAAACACAAACGTACTCAAAATGAAATTAGAATTGCATTATGCGGTAAATATGTAAAATTGCCCGATGCATATAAAAGTATAATTGAGTCATTTATTCATGCAGGAATTGAGAATAATGTTCTTGTAAATTTGAAATGGATTAATACAGAGAAAATTATTGAAGGCGAAGAACAGAAACATCTGGGAGATATTGCAGGAATTCTGGTGCCCGGAGGATTCGGCGAACGAGGGATTGAAGGTAAATTACGCACAATTAAATTTGCTCGAGAAAATAAAATACCATTTTTTGGTATTTGTCTTGGATTACAATGCGCCGTCATTGAATTTGCAAGAAATGTTATTGGATGGGAAAATGCGAATAGCTTAGAATTTAATAAAAAAACTCCTCATCCAGTGATAGCATATATGGAAGATCAACTTGAAATTACACAAAAAGGTGGGACAATGCGCCTGGGATCTTACAAATGTGTTTTGAAAAAAAATTCAAAAGCATATCACGCATATAAAGAATCCGTAATAGAAGAACGTCATCGGCACCGCTTTGAGGTTAACAACGAATATAGATCGAAACTTGAGAAAGGCGGATTGGTTATAAGCGGAACATCTCCGGATAATACTTTGGTAGAAATGATTGAGATTCAAGACCATCCGTGGTTTGTAGGATGTCAATTTCATCCTGAATTAAAATCCCGCGCCACACGAGCACACCCATTATTTAGAGATTTTATTAAAGCCTCTTTAAAGTTTTACCGAAAGTAATATTTATCACTAAATATTAGTTTAATTATGGTAAATGATAAAGCATATCTTTTGATATATAACAGTAATGGTATCTCAAATATAGATGTAGAATATTTGAATCAAAATGGTGTGTTAATTAAATATGCTTCGAACGAAGAAGAAGCTCTTAATCTTGCCAGAGAGTATCAAATAGGCATCTTCTTAGTTTTTTTCGATTCGACAGATGATTCACCTATTTTTGTTCTTCGAAAAATGATGCATCAATTTCCGTTCATTCAAAGATTCTTAATTTCACCCCAAATTAATAATAATGTAATGGAACTGGCAGTGAACAAAGCTCATATCAACTATTTTTTATTGTCTCCATTGGAAAATGATGTTTTCATAAAATTTATTCAAAAAGCATTGCGCAGATATCATGATGTTGTGAGACCATTTCAAAAATTGGATAAATTAACAGATGTCACGCTTGAATTAATAGAAGATATTAGCAAATATAGAGAAGAAGCAAATAAGGATAGCCTGACCGGATTATTGAATCGAAGATCATTTGATAATATTCTGCAGAGATATTATTATATGTTTATGAAGAAAAATATTCCTTTTGTATTAGCGATGCTTGACATTGACGATTTTAAAAATGTAAACGACACTTATGGTCATTCAGCAGGTGATGTTGTTTTGAAAGAATTCAGCACTGTCATAGCAGGAATATCAAGATTGGGTGAAGATTTCGCTTTTAGATATGGTGGAGAAGAATTTGCAATATTGTCTCATGGCAATTCTGAGATTGAAATTGAATCTTACCTTAAAAGGTTATTAACTATTATTCGAAAACTTGAGGTAAAATATAAAAATCATTCTATTGGATTTACATTTAGTGCGGGTATATCAGTTATAAATAATGAAACATCAGCTGAACAATTAGTAAGAAATGCGGATTCTGCATTATACTACTCCAAATCTCAAGGAAAAAATCAAATAGCGATTTACAGCAGAATTAAATCATCAATAAAAAAATAATATTCTTTTATTCAAATCCAGTAAAATCATTAACTCTCAAATTTATTCATTTAATATGAAAAAACTATATATCGTATGATTTATGACGATTATTTTTATAAATAATATTTAAATTGAACTATTTTGAAAAAAATTATTTAAATGGTTAAATAAAATAAGGTTACAAAAATTGTTGTATAATTTTGCTTTAAAATTAAATTTACATTATTTTATAGCAGATTCAGGGGATAACCTTATAATAATAAGTAAGTAAGCTTTAAAAATATTTTTTTAGATGAAAATATTTTAGACAAATATTCATTCAATTACTTTGTAAAGTATGGATGATATAAATAATATGAAGCCAGATAACGGACAAGTTTCTCTTTGGTCATCGTTTGATGATATGATTGGTGAAGCTGAAGAACAATTTTTTGAATTGAATTTTCAGAAAGCGCTGCAGATTTGGTCTGATTATTCCAATATTACAGGAACTGTAGCCTGGCAACAAAATTACAGGCAATTACAATCATTAATCACCGAATTTCAAAAAATTGATTATTCCAATCCTGATAATATATTTAAATCCTGGTTGCAGATCAGAAGTTTACTTAGAGAAAAGAAAATAAGTTATTATGCATTTAATTTGTTACAAAAATTATATGCAACGACATTTCTGCAAACAAAACTTACAGTTTCATTTGATTTGGCTACCGGAGTTTTTTGTTTTATTGATGGTAAAATAGACAACGCAATTGATAATTTGACTTCAACAATCAATCAAAAACCTGATAGTTTGCTTGCAAGAATATTTATAAGTAAATGTTATTTTTCAAAAGATCAGGAAGAAAAGGGAATGGGTTATTTAACCCAGGCGATGTTCCTTGGTGGTAACGAATTAATAGAAGAAGATATTGAGCCTGAACAAATCCGAACTTTATACAGTAGGTTAAAAGCCTTACATGGTAAAGGAGATGCGGGGATCTGGTTAGCGCCTTTTGAGGCATGGCATCGTAATGCAATTTTTATTATGGAAGATTTGCCATTTTTTCATATCATGCAACAAAAAGAAAGAAGTGAAAGAATTCTTCAAGTAAAATATTATATATCTGAAAAATATCGACATTTTATTCGTTGTTTGTATCTTGCAGAATATGTTCGTGAATTCCTCCATAAAGAAAAAGGAATAATTTGGGAACAGGAAGCTTATATGGAAAAGCTTGATGGAATCCTATTTGACCGCTACCGTAAAAAAAGAAAACCGATAGAATAAATAGTCATTTGTCACTGGTCTCTGGCTACTTGATGCTCGATACTGGTTACTTGATTCTCGTTTCTTGCTTCCCAATTTTGAGTGTTTGGCTCAGTATATGACTTAAAGAAAAATAGTCTAGTATCAAGTATCTATAATTAAATTAGCTTTTACTACTACAATGAATTAAAACATATTTTAAATATATAACATAAAATATGAGTTATAGGAATTTGGAAATATGGCAAATAGCGAGAAATCTAGTAGTTGATATCCATAAAATGACTCTAAATGAATTGCCCAAATTCGAAATGTATGAAGAGGGAAGCCAAATTCGTCGATCAATTAAATCTGTAAAATCTAATATTGTTGAGGGATATGGCAGAAGAAGATATAAACAAGATTATTTACGATTTCTCTCCTATGCATTAGCTTCAAATGATGAAACATCGGATCATCTTGAAACTTTATTCGAAACGGAGTCTTTGAAAAATAAATCGTTGTATCAAAATATCCATGAAAGACTTGAAATATTAGGTAAAAAATTAAACCTGTTTATTCAATCAGTAGGAAAAACGCACATAAGTGAAAAGTAAATTTCAAACCATACAATCCAGCATCAAGCATCCAGTATCCAGTACCCAACATCCAGCAACCAGACTGAAAGGTGTTTTGTTTGATTTCGACGGCGTTGTATTAGACAGTATGAAACAACATGTTGCTGCCTGGCAATATGCATTTCGTAAAGAAGGTTTGAATTTAACAGATCTTGAGATATACTTAATGGAAGGCAGAGGAGTTAAAGCATTAGTACATGACATTTGCAATAAACATGATATTTCAACAGAGATCGCTCCGAAAATTATAGAAACAAAAATAGAATACTATGATCAACATATTGCTGTAAATTTTTATGATGGATTCTTTGATTTGCTTGAATATCTACAATTAATAAACCTGAAAATGGCAATAGTAACCGGTGGTCATCGGGATCGCATTATTCCATTCGCAAAAGAATATTTAGATGGATATTTCTCTGGATTTGTTTGTTCCGATGATGTGAAAAACACAAAGCCATTTCCCGAACCGTATTTAAAAGGAGTGGAAAGTCTCGGGCTAAAACCCGAAGAGTGTATTGTTATTGAAAATGCACCACTGGGAATTAAAGCTGCCAAAGCTGCAGGGATAAAAACTATTGCCATAGAGACGACTTTAAGTAATAAATACTTAAAAGAAGCAGATTTTATTGTTCAATTTTTTTCCGAAGTTCAATCAACAATAAAAAAAATGATAGCAAACGGTATAATTAAACACCACTAAGTTCACCAGCATAGCAGCCACTATGTGGGAAGTACACAAAGAAAAATTAATAATATAAAAAGAATTTTTGAAAGCATTATAAAAACTTCGTGTTCTTTGTGCGTTCTGTGGTTATAATTCTAATTATTCAAAAGTCAGTCCGACTACCCGGTAATTAAATTCATAACCAAGACTTTTACTCCAGTCATTTTCTGAAAATGATTTATAACGTGTTCCGTCAATGGGTCCAACAGGTTTACCATAACTGTAAAACCAATTTACAATAGGACTTCCATTAAACTTGAGAGATATCCAGTAGCGGTCGGGAGTAAGTAAAAGTTCCTGGATTACAAAATCAAATTCTTCCCAAAAGTAACCTTGCTTGGAGGATATATTTTTTAAATCCAGTGCTTTACTCGATGCGGCGAGTGAGCCGGGTCTACCATTGTTATCCTCATATAATTCCAACCACATTGTTCCTGAGCCGCCAAATTTATTTAGAGCAATTCCAATTTTTTGCAGCTTTACAGGTCTATCTAAAATAAATGTCTGGGCATATTGTAATTTGCTGGTTACATATTCAGCGGTTTCAACAAGAAAATTCTTTTTTAATTGTTGGGAATCAGCATTATCCTTATTATCTAATTCGCGGGAAAAAATAAAATTAACACCTTCCGGAAAATCCAGATTACCATAAATAAATGGTTTATTAAATTTCAGTTTGAATAATTCCTGCGGTGAAAATTCTTTTACTTTTTTAACCTCGGGTAATTTTACAGGGACATAATTAGCAAGTACTTTAGGAACCAATAATAGTTTACTGGGTCCATACTGCATTTTTTCCGCCCTTAAATTTATATTATCCGAAGTAAATGATGATTCGATAAATTCCTGAAAAGATAGCATGGCATTCGATCCTTTTGTTCGTGTCCAATGCACAAGACCATCGTTTGTAGTCTCCTCATTATCTAAACCGACTTCAATTCTAATGAATCGATTACTTACAAACAATTCTGATTGTTGCGGATCAAAAGGCATCCATCCTAAATCAGGAAAATATACTTCAATCCATGAATGTCTTCCTTCAGCCATATTTAAAGTTAGTGTTTGGTCACCAATTATTACATCAAAAGGTTTTTTTAAGGTAACACCATTCACAATTCGAACAGGGATATTGACTGATCGCATTAATGCAGCTGCCAGATGTGAGTAATTTTGACAATTTCCTTTTCCAGTCTGAAAAGAATAAAAAGCGTCATATTCTTCAGGTTTCAAAACATAGTACATATGGTCAATCACAAACGAAAGAATTTTTTGAACGGCGTCAAATTCAGTTTTTGCGTTCTTTGTAATTTCTTGTGCTTTGTTTTTTATTTGTGGATTATTAGAGGGAACCATTTCAGTGGATTTTAGATAGTTTTTATTTTCAGGAGAAATGTTAGTTAAAGGAAAAGGAGCTTGCGTTTTAACAGGATCAAGTTTAACACTATTTGTGGTTTCAAAACTGATGCTAATATCAAAACTGGCGGAGGGTGAATTCCAACTGTATCTTTGGATTTTATTTCCTCTTTTATCAATCCATTCCTTTTTGTTTGCTGGTTTTAAACTAAAAGATATATCAAAATTTTTAATTTGTTGATTGTAGGTTTTTGAATTAAATGATTCCGGGATTACATAAGTTAAATCAACAGTTATAATGCCATCTTCGGGTTCGACTTTTTGAATTAATTTATATTTAATGGTAGAATTTTGTCCACCGTTTAAAAGGTAGTTTTCACCAATTCCGTTAATTGCCAATAGCAATAAAGTAATGAAAAGAAATAACTTCATTTTACCTCCAAAGATTATTTGTATTCAAAACCACAGAATTAAAAATCTAAACAAAATTTGATTCAAATACTAACAAATTGTATTTTTTAAAACATGCAATTACATTATAAGATTTGAATATTTTAAAAAATATTTTTACTTTTAATATCATTCCAAAAATAATCAAAAAAAAGAGGTTATAATGAATAAATTATGGGTGCGTTTTGTACTGGCTTTAATCATTACACTTGCTGCGGCAGTATACCAAAGAGCAACCGGACCAACTTATCCGCTTAAAGGTGAAATTCAATTTCGCGATCAATCCATTGAATATAAGCTAACGAGGAGCCATGGCGGAGAAACTGACCAACCTGTAGAAATTGTTTTGGAAAATAAAGATGTTGAAGGCGTTCTGATTTACAAAAAATACAAAACCAATGAACACTGGACCGGAATGAAAATGATTCGCGATGGAGATAATTTAAAAGGATACTTACCGAACCAGCCGCCGGCAGGAAAACTGGAATATTATTTATTATTAATCGATGATAACCAATTAATGACATTACCAGCCGATAGAACAGTTGTTACAAGATTTAAAGGCGAAGTTCCGGATTGGGTTTTAACACCCCATATATTTTTAATGTTTCTTGCCATGTTGTTCAGCTCCACTGCTGGGTTAGAGGCATTAACCAGAGGAAAACACATTTTTAAATTAACTCTGTGGACATCCGTTTTTTTATTTCTTGGTGGAATGATTCTCGGGCCCGTAGTTCAAAAATTTGCCTTTAATGAATTTTGGGCAGGCATTCCTTTTGGTATTGATTTGACAGATAATAAAACTTTAATTGCAATGATTGCATGGATATTGGCGTTATGGAAATCGAAAAATGAAAAATCAGGTCGCTATTGGGTGATTGCAGCGGCTATTGTTTTGCTAATGATTTATAGTATACCACATAGTACGCTTGGGTCAGAACTTAATTACGAAACGATGCAGATAGAATCAGCAAACTAAATGTTATCTGATTCAATAAAATCTTTATAGAGATATTCTAATTTATTGACTCCATCAAATATAGAAAATGGTAATTCTTTAGCAAAAATATCAAGAACGATTATTGCATTTGCACCGGCATCCTTATCAGAAATACTTCTGAGACGATGAGCCATTCCTACGTTTACAACCTGAATACCTTCGTAAGCTTTGGATAAATCATTCATATACCAATCTACGGACTTGTTATTTTTATGCCTGTAAAACTGACCAAGCAGATAACTGCTGGCGGAACGATAAATTGTTTCTTCAATTGTTGCAAAAGGTAAATGAAAACGAACCATCGGTCTTAAAATATTCATAGTTGGGCAACCACTTGTAACCATTAAGATTCCAAGCATTGAACTCAATCCTTTTTGTACAGAAGTTTTTAGTTCGTAAGTTCGATCCTTTGATTCAACACGTACCAGTACATTTTCATAGGATAATTTATCTTTAAACGGTGGAAAAATATCAGTTAGATTTTTTGCAATCGGACAATGTGGATTTGTCGTTGATTTCAACTTACAATTATCACATTTATAATTATCCAGGGCTGTCCATGCAGGTGGCGAAGAGTTTTCAGATTGAATAAAATCCAATGTTTCGGGATTTAATTGAATTGTAAATTTTTCACATGAATTGTCTTCAAAAACAAATTCATATTTATAGATTAAATTTTTCTGCTTATTTTCCAAAACAATGAATTCCAACCAATAATTTAATACTCTTTATACTCGGCAAAACCACTGGAAACCATTAAGTCATTTATATTGGAAAGGGATTCATCATCATTTATCAGCCAGATATCCCCAAGATACCGACCGTATTTCCCCTTTTTATCTTTGATGGTTTGAATGTACACTTCTTTATCCAATATCAGATTACGTAAGAAATCTCTGGAAATAAGTCCTTGTTCTCGTTGTGAACCTCTTACTTCAGGAGCGTTAATTCGTGAGAGCCTTATTTTCTCACCAGAACGAATAGTGCTTAGCCCTAAATCAATATCAGTGGTGCAGGTATCTCCATCATAAACTGCAGTGATGTTTGCTTTATAATAATATAATTTATCAATCATAATATTCTCTCCAATTTTAAATAAAAGTTGATGATTTTTGCGATTAGAAGCAAGAGGAAAATGTTTTGAATCTTTGTATCAATTCTAATGCAATCGTCATTTAATTTATACGATTATTTAATAGAAACTTAAATTTAATTTTATTAAGTTGCTAAATTCAAAATTATACTATTTAATGAACAGCAAGGAAATTGATATGAAAAGATATGCTACTATTTATTTATTAGGACTATTCATTTTTTTTAATCTTTATGCTCAAACATCGATTCAGAATGAAGTGCCAGCGGTTTATTCCAATATAAAATATGATTCTGACGGAAAACTATATGTTGATTTAGATTCATTAAAGGTCTATTCAGTAAACAAACCTGCAAGATATACTTTGGAAAATATGATCGGAGGTCTCAGGGGAACGGAAACCGGAATTGCTGTTGATTTTGGTAATCCGGATTTTAATGGCAAACTTTATTATGGTTTGATTCATTATAGGGATTCTAAGCATCCACTTCCTGTTTACAGATCAGTCGCCTTAATTGATAGCGGAAAATCTAACATAAATATTAAATTTAGACTCTCAGGAATATTTGACATGACTGGTTGGAGGAAATCAGGCAAAGGAACCATTGGCTACAGAATAATAAATGATAAAGGTGATTTAATATATGACGGTATAATCTCATTTAAAGGTTTAGGGCCTTTTGAAATTGATAATACGATTCTGGAAGGACCGTTTGTTGATTTAATCTCTCACGACAGTGCGGTTATTTCTTATGAGACAAATACAAATATAATCACCCACGTAGAAATTGACGGTAGGATTTATTCAGATCAAGCAAAAAACACGCATCATGAAATAAAAATTTCAGACCTGCAACCTGATACGGAATATGTGTATTCAGTAAAATATGGAGACAATATTCAATCATATTCATTAAAAACCGCTCCAAATCCAGGTACAAGAAAAGCATTTAATTTTGCTTATGCCAGCGATTCCCGGGCAGGACAAGGCGGTGGTGAACGCAACATTTATGGTGCTAACTCTTATATTATGAAGAAAATACTGGCACTTTGTAAACAACAAAATTCATCTTTTTTACAATTTACAGGTGATTTGGTTAATGGCTATGTAACGGATATTAACGATATTAACCTACAGTATGCTAATTGGAAAAGAGCAGTTGAACCATTTGCACATTATACCCCGATTTATGTTGGTATGGGAAATCATGAAGCAATAAAGTATTGGTTTTTTGATAAATCAAATAAAATCTGGATTGACATTGCTAAATTTCCTTTT
>DAOWAQ010000120.1 GCA_030634505.1 Calditrichia bacterium | reverse complement strand
TCAAATCTTCTTTAGTAAGGGAAGATAAATATTTTACTTCGGTATTTCCTAAAACCTGTACCCGATCGTATGTAAACAATTCCACAAAGCCGGCTAGCGCTAATCCAGGCCTGTGTATGTCACTTTTACTAATACGACGGCTAAAACCATTCTCAGAAGTAGCCAAGGTTAATTTTAACCGATCTTTTGTTTGAGTATAAAATGTACGAACGTCTATGTATTCAATCATATCTCGAATCTCATTTAGAATTTAAACATTTGTGCAAAAAAAATCTAAAAAAAATAGGCGTCTTAAAAGACGCCTACATTTTCGACTAAACATTATTTTAGTTAACCACTAAATTATCAGTAATTTTACTGTTTTTATGCTCGCGTTGTTTTTCCTTATGTCTCTTAATTTGTCTATCTACATTATCAATAACAAGGTCTATAGATTTAAAAATATCCTCTGATTTTTCCTTTGCTATTATAAATTTATTTGTTGTTTTCAATTTGACCTCAGCAATCTGGGTCAGTTTTTCATAAGATAAAATCACATCAACATCAAAAACATCCTCATAAAATCGTCCTTTTCTATTAATTTTGTCTGTAACATATTGCTTTAAACGATCGGGTGCTTTATAACCTCTTGTTGTGATAGTGATGTTCATTTATATCCTCCTGTTTTTGTGAAGTATTTCTTTCGCACCGGGGTGCGCCCGGGCATATATGGATTTCAAATGATCAATTGACAAATGAGTATAAATTTGTGTAGTTGATAAATTTACATGTCCAAGAAGATCTTTTACTGCTCGAATATCTGCTCCCTGATTCATTAAATGTGTAGCAAATGTATGCCGTAAAACATGTGGACTCTTATTTTTAATTTCGACCACTTTTTGTAAATATTTATTAACTATTCTTTGAATCGCCATCGGGTACATTTTTTTTCCTGATTTTAAAACAAATAAGTGGTTTTCTTCAGGCAAAACATAATTTTTTCGTTTATCCAAATACTTATTAATTTGCTGAACTGCAGATTTACCGATTGGAATTACGCGTTCTTTTTCCCCTTTTCCTAATACCCGTATTAAATTTTCATCCAACATAATATTTGATATAGTAAGATTAATTAATTCTGACAATCGCACCCCGGTTCCATAAAACAATTCCAGAATTGCCCGGTCTCTAATTCCTTCAAAGTTTTTCTCGCTGGGTAATTGCATTATATCATCAATATATTGAAGTGGCACAAACTCAGGTAATTTTTTATCGTATTTGGGAGTTTTTATTGTAAGCATCGGATTCGATTCAATGCTTCCGTTATGGTTCATAAAACGAAAAAATGATTTTATTGCGGCTAATTTTCTTGCTATACTTCTGCGTTGTAGTCCGGATGAATTTAATATTGCCAGAAATTGTCGTATCAAATTTTTATTTACATATTTCCAAACAATTCTATTTTGATTAAAATGATCCAAAAGGAAAGATTCAAATTGTAGAAGATCTTTTTGGTAAGCTAATACGGTTCTACCCGAATAAACTCTCTGGTATTTAATATGCTTTATAAAATCTCGAAATTCTGTATGCATTAAGTACTTGTTTTATCAAGTGTATTTATTGTTTTACATTCCGGACACTCTAAAAAGTTCCCTTTGGCCTTTGAGTATTTTTCTAAAAGATAATTGTTTTCACAATTAGAACAGGTTTTGATTACAGGTTTATTCCAACTCACAAAATTACATTTTGGGTAATTGGAACATCCATAAAATGTTCGACCTTTTTTTGTTTTTCTTTGTATAACATCACCATTACAATTATCTTTGGGACACTTTATTCCTAAAGGGATTGGTTTTGCGTTTTTACAGGTAGGATAATTTGAACATGCTAAAAATCGACCAAACCTTCCCGTTTTTACCACCATTGAATTTCCACATTTTTCACATTTTTCTTTTACAATTTCAATTGCTTCTTCTTCGATTGGTTTTGTATTCTTACATTCAGGGTATCCACTACAGGCTAAAAATTTACCATTTCTACCCCATCTTGCAATCATAGTTTTACCACATTTTTCACATTTCTCATCAGTTGATTCAACTAAATCAGATTTTATTTTGTCCTTTTGAGAATTAAAATTCTCCATGGCAATTTTAAAAGGAGAATAGAAATCATTCAAGACCGATTCATATTGATCATCCCTCGTGGCTATTTTATCTAGTTCCGTTTCCATTTCTGCGGTGAATTTTACATTAAATATTTTTGGGAAGTGTTTTACTAAGATAGAGCTTACAGTTTCCCCTAATTCGGTCGCAAATAATTTATTTTCATTTTTTTCAACATATTTACGGCTTATTATCGTAGTAATTATTTGCGCATATGTACTTGGGCGCCCTATTCCCTGTTTATCCAATTCTTTTACCAGGGTACTTTCAGAAAATCTCGCAGGGGGTTTAGTGAAATTTTGTTGAGGATCTATATTAAGCAATTTTAGTTTATCTTTTTCTTTCAATCCCGGAGGAATTTTCGAATCACCATTTTCATCATTTTCTTCGTTCTCCTGTAAATTTTCACCATATACTTTCAGGAATCCTTCGAATTTTAAAACTTCACCTTCTACCCTGAACAAGTAATTACCACCAGTGATTTCAATTACTGTTTTATCAAAAATGGCAGACTTCATCTGGCTTGCTATAAATCTTTTCCAAATCAGGTTATACAGTTTATATTGATCAACCGTTAAATGCTCTTTTAGTTTCTCCGGATGAAATTCTTGAGAAAGATATGTTGGTCTTATTGCTTCATGAGCATCTTGCGCCGATTTTTTACTCTTATAATAATTTGGTTTCTCGGGTAAATAATCTTTTCCAAATAATGAATCAATTAACTTTCTTCCGGAATTTAGAGACTCCTGACTTACCCGTGTAGAATCAGTTCTCATATAAGTAATCAATCCCACACTACCTTGTGAATGAATTTCAACTCCCTCATATAATTGTTGAGCAATACGCATTATTCTACTTGTCGAAAATCTTAATACACGAGCTGCTGCTTGTTGTAGTGTACTTGTAATAAATGGTGGCACCGGATGTTTTTTGACTTCCTTTGTAGAATGCAAAGAAATAAACAATTCAGAGTCTTTTATATTTTGAACATGATTAGAAGCTTCAGATTTCGATTTAATATCGACCTTCAAAAATTTATTTTTATCTATAGCATTAATTTTAGTCAATTTTGCTTTGAAACTTTCACTGGTTTCGCTTTTAACTTCTATTTCAATAGTCCAAAATTCTTCAGGCTTGAATCCCTTTATTTCTTGTTCTCTTTCACATACCAAACGCAATGCTACAGATTGCACTCTTCCTGCGCTTAATCCTCGATACACTGTTTTCCACAAAACAGGACTAATTTCATAACCTACAATTCTGTCAAGAACTCGGCGTGCCTGCTGCGAATAAACCATATCCATATCTATTGGACGTGGTGATTTAATAGCTTTATCTACAGCGGATTTTGTAATTTCATTAAATTCAACTCTTTTCACATCCGTTTTTTCATGATCCATAATTGAATATATATGATAAGCTATTGCCTCACCTTCTCTATCAGGGTCAGTCGCAATTAATACCTGTGATGCTTTATTACCGCTATCTTTTAATTCTTTAATAATTTTTTCTTTACCACGGATTTTTATATACTGAGGTTTGAAACCGTCTTCAATATTTACACCAAATTTTGTTTTTGGAAGATCAATTATATGACCAACGGAGGCCGTAACCTTATATTCGTTTCCCAAATACTTATTAATCGTTTTCGCTTTACTTGGAGATTCAACTACAATAAGAGTTTTCTTAGCTGATGCCATAAATATTCCTGTGAATTTTCATTTGTACAATGTTTGATTTATTTCCCTGATTTACATATTTCTAAATATTGTAACGGAAATTTTGATTAAAATGATACATTAATTCTTCTTATTCGGATTTACCAATATCTTCATAATTGCATAATAAACTATATATCAACAACAGGTATTCCATTTCTGATTTATATGAAATAAAACCCAATAAAAATAAGAAATATCTTTATTTGTATTAATAGTAACAACCATCAATTGTAAAATAATCTTAGATATGTATTTATTGAAGATGCTCGTTTCCCCGATTAAAATAATAACTACTAAAGGCTGAATTAAATTTATCGGAATCAAACAAAATATTTACAATAAAGCTCTTAACTTTTTCGGTATTTATATTATTATCGCCGGAATTTAAAGCTTTTTCTATAATCTGGTCTACCTGATATTCGCTCAAAATTCCCAGTTGAATCATTTGTAGCAAATATCCATAAGCTTCATCACTAAGTATCTGATTTTCATGATTACTATAATCTAAATCTCCTACGAAATCTGTATCAAACATTTTCCTGGAATCAGTTGAATTCCTTTTTAAGTGATTAAAAATCCAGGAAAAAGATAAATTGATTTCTGATTCTGTGTACCCCTTTGTAGTCAATTCAGAAGTTAAATCTAATTTTTCAGCACTTTTCTTGTCGTCCTGAAACCTACGCATTGCGTAAACTATTATTTCTATAATTCTTTCTGGCATATTAGGATTAGGTCCATTTTTAGTTCAATATACAAAATCAATTTCAAAATCAAAATAAAAAAAATAAATGTGTTTTGAATCAAAGCCAATTGGTCTATTATATTTATTTATATTCGATCTAAATTTCAAATCAGAAAATATACACTGATAGTTATATTTGCATATCTTCAATCACTAATTGTATTTTTTTTGAGCCATTCCAAATGTTTATTGATGGCTTAAAAGCAATATCCGCTGTCATTCCAAACTTAATAATATTTTTAAAGTTCCCTTTTTGCCACCATATACATTCATATTCTCTACTACCTTTGGTTACAAAAAGTTTTAAATGTTTCCCTTGCCCAATTAATAAAACATCAACAATTTTTACTTTTTCCATAGCTATTACCGGCTCGGGATTCCCTTCTCCAAATGGACCGATATTTCCAATCATATATATCATAGATTCGTTTAATTGATCTGGTCCAATGTAAGAATCAATTAATAAATCCTGAATTAAATCACTTTCAGAAATATTTTCTTCAGCATATTTTTGAATATTTTCTTTGAACTGGCTAAAATTTTCTGGTGGAATCGTGACGCCTGCAGCTTTTTCGTGTCCACCATAATTTATATATAAATGACTAAATTGTGTCAATGCTTTAGTAATATTAAAATTATCAATACTGCGGGCTGAACCGACATAATTTCCATCATTGTCTATTGTAAAGGCAAATGCAGGAACATAGTATTTTTCTTTAACTCTTCCTGAAATAAGTCCTATTAATCCTGGTGACCAACTTTCATTTTCTACAATTATCATTTTTTTGTTTTCTACACCTTCATCTTCCAATTCATTAATTGTAGAATCCAAATATGATTGCTGTAATGATTGCCTCTTTAAATTTAATTTATTTAATTCATTGACTAAATTTTTTGCTATATCAATTGATTCACTTAATAATAAATCTACTGCCACTGATGCATGTTTCATCCTGCCTGCAGCATTAATTCTGGGGGCTAAGTAAAAACCAATAATCATGGGTGTTATATTTTTTCCCAACACACCACTCACTTTTTTTAGTTCAACCAATCCGGGACGCATAGATTCTTCGATTCCCTTCAATCCATATTTACAAATCGCATAATTTTCATCAACTAAAGGAACCATATCCGCAATAGTAGCCATAGATACAAGATCCAAATTCAAAAGCATAAAGTTCTTAAAATTATTGGTATCTAATACTTTTTGCCCCAATGCATGAATCAGTTTATATACAACACCAGCGCCACATAAGCCTTTAAACGGATAATTGGAATCTTTTCTATTAGGGTTAATAACCGCATAAGCAGGAGGTAATTCGCCTTCCTGTAAGTGATGATCAGTAACAATTACATCTATTCCATTTTCATTTGCATAATTAATCGCATCATTGGAAGAAATCCCATTATCAACAGTTATTAATAATTTAATATTATTTTTGATTGCTTCATCTATTCCCGCTCTCTTTAACCCATATCCTTCCTTTTCTCTATCAGGTAAAAAATATTTTATATTGTAATTTAGTTTTTGAAAAAGTTTTACCGGAGAAGTAATGAATATCTTTAAAGATTGGTTTGCTGATAAAAGACCTAATGAAAGTACAACATATTATATGAAATATTTATGTCAAAGTCGCGGAACTGGTACTATTATGCTAGTAGCAACTGACACTCATAGTAGTTCTGGATGGAAATTGTACATTTGGGATAAAATGACAGACGATCGAAAAACATGGGAAGATTATAAAGCTTATGACGGGAAAGAAATACTTTCAAATATACCAGCTA
>DAOWAQ010000281.1 GCA_030634505.1 Calditrichia bacterium | reverse complement strand
TGCAGGAAATACGCCGCTTTGATAAAATAGTTATTATAATAATTATTACTGCGCATGGCAGTGCTGATAATGCAATTGAAGCATGTAAATTGGGTGCAAATGATTATATAATCAAACCATTTGGACAGGAACAATTACTTTTCACTATCCAAAAAGCAGCGCAATTAAAAAGCCTGCAACAAGAAAATGTACAGTTACGATCACAATTGATCGAATCAAATCAATTTGACGATATTATAGGAACAAGTACCAAAATTAAAGAAGTTTTGGGTCAAACTGCACAAATCGCGCAATCGGATGCCACGGTGTTGATTCAGGGAGAAAGCGGCACGGGAAAAGAATTGATAGCTCGTGCTATTCATTTTAATAGTCCAAGGAAAAACAAACCATTCATTGCAGTAAACTGCCCGTCAATACCATCAAATCTTTTAGAGAGCGAATTATTCGGGCATGTTAAAGGAGCATTTACCGGGGCGATTAATGATCGTATCGGTAAGTTTGAAAAGGCTGATAAAGGTTCAATATTCTTAGATGAAATAGGTGATTTACCGGACGAATTGCAGTCAAAATTACTTCGTGTTTTACAGGAACAAGTCATTGAACAATTAGGGACTGGCATAGAGAAAAAAATTGATATAAGAGTTATAACTGCCACTAATAAAGATTTATACAAACAAATTAAAAATGGCAAGTTCAGGGAAGATTTGTATTATAGAATAGCCGTTGTACCAATCACTCTTCCTTCACTACGGGAGCGGAAAGAAGATATTCCATTATTGGTTACTCATTTTCTTGACAAATTTGCGGCAGGTAAAAATGTTAAATTTGATTTAAATGTAATTGATGCCCTACAATCCTATGATTGGCCCGGAAATATAAGGGAGCTTGAAAACTTAATTGAACGTGTCCTGGTATTTCTGCAAAATGATAGCATCACATTAAAAGATATACCTGATTTTATATTTAAAACAGATAAAAATGAAATTAATACAGTTTTTGACGTAGATGGTTCATTGGATGGAATACAAAAAGAAGCAATAATAAATGCTCTAAAAAAAAGTGATGGAAATAAATCAAAGGCTGCAAGAAATTTAAATATTCCGCGACATGTTTTACTCTATAAAATAAAAAAATATAATATTCGATAAATAATCCTAAATCAGGGGGAGATATGATTGCAAAAATTGTAGCAGTTGTTTTTGCTATTTTGTTTATTTTTGTTTGGATAATTTCACCTGTAAAAACAAATCCACCCGTTACAGTCGAAATACAGGCAGAGCAAGCAGTTAAAAATATTCTGGAAAAATCATGTTATGATTGTCATTCAAATAAAACCAATTGGCCGTGGTATAGTCATTTTCCGCCGGGTTCTTATTTTGTAGGAGACCATGTAAAACACGGGAGGGGGCATTTAAATTTTACTGAATGGGACAAGTATGATACGAAAAAAAGAAAAAAACTGCTGGAAGAAATGATTGAAGAAATCGAGGAAAAAGATATGCCTTTGAAACCATATCTATTATTACATAGCGAGGCAGAACTTAGTACAAAAGACATTGAAATATTAAAAAACTGGGTATTTTCTTCTATTGAGCCTGATTCGGTTTTAGAAAATCAATCAGATGAAGAGCATGAACATAATCATGAACATTAATAACTAAATTATATCTATTCCACAACAAAAGTGTAGAATAATCTCCAGCATATTATGCAATATTCTACACTTTTTTTCCTGATTCACATCTTTTTAAATAATAATTCCAACCTAACACATTGTTATTGCTGACCTTATTATAATTGAAATGAAAATTGGCACATGTTTTGTCTTTTAATGAAGAAATTTATAAATAATTAACTATGGATTTTAAATTGAATAAAAAATATTTGGTATATAGTCTGATAATTATTGGAGCAATCGGATTGGTTATTTTTTTTCCGGTTAATTTCAATAATGAATATACTTGTTTATACCATAGAATTTTTTATGCAGATAAACATATATCAATGAAATTGCATCATCAAAATAGTCAAGGTTATGATATTGAACATAGCTTTGAATATTATGGAAAAGCTGAAATGAATACATTATTAAAATATTACATTGGTCATTATGCTGCTTTTTGGTGGACCAGTATAGTAATTTTCTCAATAAGTATAGTATTAATTAAAAAAATATTTGATGGAAAATTGAAAAAAATTACCTGACTAAAACGGAACAGTTTAATTTTCTTGTTCAAAATGATATAAAAAATGGAGGAATGAATGATTAATAAACAAAAAATAATTCATATTAAAATAGTAACATTTAAATTTTTTAGTGTCATATTTCTTTTAAGCTTTGCAACTGGATATTCGCAAGACACAATCAATTTGGATGATTTGATCAATGAAGCGCTTAACAATAATCCACAAATAAAATCATTCTACAACAAATCACAGGCTGATCTGGCAAAAATTCCACAAGTGGGTTCTTTACCGGATCCCATACTTTCCGTAAATATAATGAACCTGCCTGTGAATTCTTTTGATTTTGATCAGGAGCCGATGACCGGCAAACAAATAGGATTGATGCAAAAATTTCCTTTTCCCGGCAAACTCAGTCTAAAAGAGAAAATATTCTCAGAAAGTGCGGAAGTTTCGAAGCAAAGTTATAATGAATTAAAAAATCAGATTACTAATGATGTTAAGAAAAGTTATTTCGATTTATTTTTTGTTAATACTGCTGTCAAAACTACAGAAAAAAATCAAGCCTTGGTACAGGAATTTGTGAAAATAGCTGAAACGAAGTATTCCGTGGGTAAAGGTTTACAACAGGATGTTTTAAAAGCACAGGTTGAGCTTTCAAAAGTGACAGATAAATTAATACAATTACAACAAAAAAGGGAAGTAATAGAGGCGCGAATCAATACGATTTTAAACAGACCTGTTGAAACAAAACTTGGGGAAGTATCAGAGCCATCATTTTTTACCTTGAATTATGATTTTGCAGGACTGAAAGATTTATCACTGGAAAACCGACCGCTTATCAGCGCCTGGCAGGCAATGAAACGCAAAAGTGTAGAAAAGATAAATCTTGCAAGAAAAGATTACTGGCCCGATTTTAGTATTGGTATAGCCTATACACAAAGGGATGAACTGCAAAATGGCATGCCGGGATATGATTTTTTATCCGGCGGTATTAGTTTAAATCTACCAATATATTTTAGTAGTAAACAATCAAAAAAAGTTGAAGAGACGAGATACGGCAAAAAGATGATTGAAGAAAGTTATAATAATATTGTCAACCAGGTTTATTTTGCCCTTGATATAAAACTAACCGAGGCAGATAAGAATTCAAAACTTTTAGATCTTTTTAAAACCGGAATTATACCTCAAGCATCACAATCACTGGGATCAGCCATGATCGGTTATCAAACGGATAAAGTTGATTTTTTAACATTAATAAATAACCAAATGACCTTATTCAATTATGAATTGGATTATTACCGGGTGTTAAGTGACTATAATAAAAATATCGCTGATTTGGAGTTTATTGTCGGCGTTGAATTAACGGAAAAAAAAGAAAATTAAAATAAAAAATAATGTTCGGAGGATTTAAATGAAACATATGATTATTAAAGCACTACTAATTTTATCACTTTTTTCGGTTGCATTAATTTCTTTTTCATGCAACTCGGAAGATAAAAGTGGAGAAACAGCAAACGTTGAAGAAGGGCAGTTATGGACCTGCGGTATGCATCCGGAAGTTATAGTAG
>DAOWAQ010000349.1 GCA_030634505.1 Calditrichia bacterium | reverse complement strand
AGAGAAGAACCTGCATTGTTCGATTGGCAAAGATTTGCTTATACTCTTCCTGTCCACCAAAGTAAATATTTACCAAATCAGGAAAGAATGGATAATGAATTTATTGAACTATTAAATGCAGGGAAATCGGTTGGACATGTTAATATTCAACCGGATATAGACGGCATTGTAAGAAAAATATTTCTCTTCTCAAATTTTAGTAATCATTTATATCCTTCATTAGCATTTCAAATGTTCATGGATATTTATGATGTAGATTCTATAAAAGTTGAGACAGCAAAAAACATGCAATTATTCTCAGAAGGCAATTTAATTACTACAATTCCTGTGGATAAAAGATTTAATATGCTCATCAATTATTTTGGCAGATTTAAAACATTTCGCTATATATCATTTTATGATGTATTACTGGGTGAAGAAAGACTTCCCGAGGGTATATTTAAAGATAAAATAGTATTAATTGGTACATCATTACCAGGATTATTTGATTTAAGGAGTATTCCCATTCAACCGGCTTTTCCCGGAGTTGAAATACATGCAAGTATACTTTACACAATGCTGACACAAAATTATATTATTCAAATGTTAGATTGGGAATCACTTTTACTTATAGCAGGTATTGGTATTCTTCTAGGCATTATTACAGTATTTTTAACACCGATGTGGAGTATTATTTTAATTGTATTAGTTGCGCTGATTCACACCTTCGCCAGTGCAATAATATTTTTTGAAAGTAATATATGGATTGAAATTGTGACACCTTTACTAACCATGTTTGTAACTTTTAGTAGTATCTATGCTTACAGATATGTTACTGAAGAAAAAGGTAAAAAATTTATAAAACAAACTTTTTCTCATTTTGTAACACAGTCTGTGGTGGATGAGCTTTTAGCAAATCCGGATAAAATTAAACTTGGGGGTGAACGAAAAGAATGTACGGTATTTTTTAGTGATGTTGCCGGATTTACTACGATTTCTGAACAGATGAGTCCTGAAGCATTGGTACAATTATTAAATCAATATTTAACAGAAATGACAAACATTATATTTAAATATGACGGTATGCTTGATAAATATGAAGGTGATGCAATTATGGCTGTATTTGGAGCGCCGATAGCTCATGGAAATCATGCATATAAATGTTGTGCGGCAGCATTAGAGATGCAGGAAAAATTAGTTCTGTTAAGGGATTTATGGGGCAAACAAGGCAAACCGAAATTATATGTTCGTTGTGGAATTAATACAGGACAGATGGTAGTCGGAAATATGGGTTCTGAAACTCGTTTTGATTATACAGTTATGGGTGATTCTGTTAATTTGGGCGCACGATTAGAACCGGCTAATAAAGAATATGGAACTATGATTATGATAGGTGAAAATACATATGAAAAAGCTAAAGAAAATATAATAGTAAGACAGCTTGATTTATTGTGTGTAAAAGGTAAGACAGAACCGGTTAAAGTCTATGAATTGGTAGGATTAACTGAAAAAGGAATAAGTGAGAAGAAAAGCCAGGCAATACAATTTTTTAATAAAGGTATGGAACATTATTTAACACAAAACTGGGAAACGGCGATTAAATATTTTAACCAGGCGTTAAGTGTGGATCATATGGATAATCCATCCAAAAGATATATAAATAGATGTGAACAATTCTTAATAAATCCTCCCGGAGAAAACTGGGATGGTGCTCATACAATGCTTACCAAATAATAATAAGAGACAAACTAAATGGGTTCAAGAAATTCAGGAATTATAAGATGATTCAATCTCCGGATGTAAAGTATCAGCAGGAAATAGAAAGAGTCTATGAATTTGATCAGGAACAAGTATTTAGATTTTGGGATGAATTAACAAAACACGAAAAAATCGAATTGCTTAAACAAATAAGTACGATTGACTTTAAACTGATGTCAAAGCTAAGTCATGATGTGGTTAACAATACTGATGAAATATCAAGCGAAAAAATATTAGACATTGCTGATATCATTTCTTTAAATGAAAGGAAAGAAGAGGAATCCGAAGCGCTGAAAATTGGAGAGAACTTATTGCGACAGGGGAAGATGGCAGCATTTTTGGTTTCAGGGGGGCAGGGCACACGGTTGGGTTACGATGGTCCAAAAGGTATGTATCCGGTCACACCGGTGAAAAGGAAAAGTTTATTTCAATTGCATACCGAGAAATTAATTGCTACTGGAAATAAATATGAAAATCAAATTCCCTGGTTTATAATGACAAGCGAAACAAATCATGATCAAACAGTGAAATTTTTTAAACAAAGTAATTATTTCGGTTATGACGAATCAAATATTGTGTTTTTTAACCAGGAAATGATTCCTGCTGTAGATAAAAATGGCAAGTTCATTTTAGATGCTAAACATCATATTTTTACAAATCCAAATGGTCATGGAGGATCGCTTAACGCTTTATGGAAAAGTGGTGCAATTGAAAAAATGCAATTACTAGGAATTGAATATATTTTTTATTTCCAGGTGGATAATGTATTAGCCGAGATCTGTGACCCGGTTTATCTTGGCTATCATGTAAAACACGGATCTGAAATGTCAAACAAAGTAGTTCGGAAAGCATTCCCAGCGGAAAAAATGGGTGTAATTTGTAAAATTAATGGAAAAACAGGGTTAGTTGAATATAGTGATTTGCCTGAAAAAGATATGTATGCCACCAATCCTGATGGTTCATTGAAATACTGGGGAGGTAGCATCGCCATTCACATATTTGATGTGGATTTTGTGATTAAAGAAAATACAGGTGGGTTTAAATTACCCTATCATGTTGCACACAAATCAATTCCGTATCTAAATGAAAATGGTGAAATGATTAAACCTCAAGACATGAATGGAATTAAGTTCGAATCATTTGTATTTGACGCATTATTGGATACAGAAAAAAGCATCAGTGTGGAAGTTGAAAGAAATCAAGAATTCAGTCCTTTAAAAAATAAAGAAGGGTTAGATTCCCCGAAAACTGTTAAGCAGGATTTGTGTAATTTATACGGTGGTTGGTTGGAAAGTTCTGGAATCGAAGTGCCCAAAGATAAAGCAGGAAATGTAACCACGGATATTGAAATTAATCCTTTATTTGCATTGAATGAAGCTGACTTAAAAAACAAAAATATAACAGTAGATAAAGTTAAATCTGATTTGTATTTAGAGTAAATCAACATATTGAATTATTTGTGTAATAATTATAAATTTTAACACCTTTTTAGCCACCGTAGCTCAGTTGGTAGAGCAACTGATT
>DAOWAQ010000381.1 GCA_030634505.1 Calditrichia bacterium | reverse complement strand
TATTTTGGTATTAATCATGTCACAGGTTAGTTACCAATACACCCGCGATTCCTACTTAACCCAGGTTTCCAATCATGCTCAAATTATAACCGGAATATTAGCAAAACAAATTGATACGAATTATTTAAATCTGTTGCAGCTTGGTACACCGGGAAAAGCAATTAATGACTATTTTAAAAACCTTATCAATAAATATGAAACTGAAATAGGGCAATCTGAATTTTTCCTATTTGATCATTCCTTTAAAATCTTACTGCATTCATCTAAAAATGAATTAAGCACCAAATCAGAACCAGGATTGTTGTTGAATCAAAAAGAAATACTTGAATTATCAAATCATTCGACAACTGCGACATTGCCTTTTAAAGGAGATGACGGAAATTGGTACCTTTGGGCTTTTTACCGGCTTGATGATAACTTATGGCTTGGAATGCAGGAATCAGCCAATCAATTAAAAAAAGTTGAAGAACTTTCGCTATTATTTTGGTACATCGGTTTGGCAGGAATTCTGGTTACAGTTATTTTAGGTTTTATTGTGGCAAGAAGTATTACAAAACCGATTGACCGACTAACAAAATTCAGTTTTCAAATCGGTAAAGGAGACTTTAATACTCAGTTACCTGAAAATATTAAAGGTGAACTTAAAATCCTGTCAGATGCGATGGATAAAATGCGAAAGGACATTTTAAGAAGTCACAAAGAGAAAGAAGAAATGCTGGCTCAAATTGCCCACGAAATTCGAAATCCACTGGGCAGTATTGAATTGATGGCAAATTTAACTAAAGAGGATATATTGTCCGGTAAATCAAATTATGATTATTTGAATAAAATTCTTTTAGAAATTTCAGATTTAAAATCCCTGATTACGTCTTACTTAAACTATAGTCGTCCTTACCTGGCAAAACCTGAAAATGTTGATTTAAATAAATTGATTGATGACATTTTTTCATTATTTAAAGAGCAACTGGCAAAGAAAAATATCCAATTCGATAAGCAAATACAAAAAGAAAAAATATTATTTGACCCGGGTCATTTGAAACAAATTTTTATTAATCTCATATCAAACAGTATTGATTCGATTAGTGAAAAAGGGAGTATCAAACTAAAGTCTGACATTAACGGTGAAATGTGCCAGATTAAAATTCGTGACACCGGCAAAGGAATTTCAGAAGAGAATTTGAACAATATATTCAATCCTTTTTTTACGACTAAAAAAAATGGGACCGGTCTTGGATTAGCTATTTGCAGGAAATTGTGCGAACAGAATGATGCACAAATTGAAGTAAAGAACAAACATGAAAGCGGTTGTGAATTTATAATAACCAAGAGAAATCTATACAATGCATAATTCAATAATTGTTGTTGAAGATAATGATACCATGCGTTTAGGCATTGAAGAAAGCCTGCGCCGCGAAGGTTATGAAGTTTTCGCTTTTGACAATGGACCGGATGCTTTAGAATCGTTCAAACAAAATTCCTCCATGCTGGCTATAGTTGACTTAAAAATGGAGCCCATGGATGGCAATGAAGTTTTGTCAAAGATTAAACGGCTCTCTCCCGTCACAGAAGTTTTAATGATTTCCGCATTCGGTTCAGTTGAGACTGCTGTAAATTCTATGCAAAAGGGCGCTTCGGATTTTTTAACCAAACCCTTTTCACCGAATGAGTTGAGAGTTCGCGTAAAAAATCTTGTTCAAAAAATAGAGCGAGAACAAAAAATTGAAAATTTAATTGAGCACAATCGGCTTCTCAATGAAGAGTTACAAACCGGGTTTGGAGAAATTATTGGAGAATCCGAAGCAATAAAAGAAATTTTCACTCTCATAAATCAAGTGTCAACAATGGATAGCACTGTGCTAATTCAGGGAGAAAGCGGAACCGGAAAAGAATTGGTTGCCAGGGCAATTCATAATAAAAGTAACAGGGCAGATAAACCATTTATTAAAGTGAATTGTGGCGCTTTAAACGATAATCTTTTAGAAAGTGAATTGTTTGGTCATGAAAAAGGAGCCTTTACCGGGGCAATTAGACAGAAAAAAGGTCGTTTTGAATTAGCTAATAAGGGAACATTATTTTTAGATGAAATTGGAGATGTATCAGCTGCCATGCAAGTTAAACTATTGCGTGTCTTGCAGGAAAATGAATTCGAACGTGTTGGGGGTGAAATCACAATTAAAACTGACGTACGAATTATTTCATCAACAAATAAAGATTTACCTAAATTAATTGCTCAAGAAAACTTTCGTGATGATTTATATTATCGTCTCAGTGTAATTCCAATTCAATTACCCGCGCTGCGCGAAAGAAAAGATGATATTCCGTTACTTGTTCACCATTTTTTAAGAAACCTGGCTGCAAAAATGCGCCTGTCACCGAAAACCATTGGCGATGAAGAAATGAAGTTATTGCAGGAATATTCTTGGCCCGGTAATATCCGTGAGTTGGAAAATTTGATTGAACGATTAGTTGTAATTTGTCCAAATGAAATTATTGAATTCGATTTAATAGCTAGGCATTTAACAGGCAAATCTACAATAAGTAATGGAGTTGAAAATTTATCTTTAGATGATGCTATGTATGCATTCGAAAAAAAATTGATTCAACAAGCAATGAAAAAAACAAATGGTGTTAAAAATCGGGCAGCTAAATTACTTGGGATTAAAACAAGCGCTTTGTATTATAAATTAGAAAAGTTTGGAATGATTTAATCTCCAGACTAAATCATAAACTTGTTAATGCAGATTTATGATATTTATCAATCAACGAATATCCCCTTAGCAAAGGGGATTACCACATAGTGGTGGCTATACCATAGGGTTGTAAATATGAACATTTATCCAAAAGGGAAAGGGAAAAACATCCCCCTTGCCCCCTTTTTTAAGGGGGAATTAGTATTATTTATTTTATTCTGCTGTTTGACTTTTGCCCTAAATGGTCAGGGTTTAACACAATTG
>DAOWAQ010000081.1 GCA_030634505.1 Calditrichia bacterium | reverse complement strand
TGATGTCACCAGGCCATAAAGCTTTGTTCCTGTACGTGCTTCCACCCAAAATATAGAATTTACCAAGTTGTGGAATATCATCGATGCCAGCAAAACCTGGAATATATTTTTCGGTTAAAAAAGCGGTAAGCAATTCGTTTGTTGGTAAAAATACCGTGATCTCACGATTTTCAGTTGCGTATCTGAAATCGCCCCCCCATGTGCTTCTACTTGTACCCCATAAATTGGAAGTATTAGTAAAATTTGTACCTGTAGGATAAACAAATTGTAAGGTATAAACATCGCTGGCATATTGTTCTGAATACTCTTCGGAATAATCGAGTTCCATGAAATTCTCAACAAGCTGATAAAAAAGACTCACATTATCCTTGTTACTCATATAAGTTGAAACCAAATTTACCGGGATTTCAAATGCTCGTTGGGTGGCATTACGACTTCTCGAAGGTGATCAACGTATGATTCAAGCTGTTGAAAAGGATGAATTAATGGATTTAATTAGTCAGGCAGAACCACAGGAATTTTCTGATGTTAAGTAACGAGGATTAAAATGAAAAATAACAATTCAAATAGTGAAATATTAAAAGAAGCAAATTCTCTGCGCTGGGAATTTGGAGAAAATTTACATGATTCGTTGATGGAATCAATTTACCAGGATGCTGCTCAAATAGCGGGAGAAGTTGTAAGTGGTTCCGGAGAAAAACTAAAATTCAACTGGGACAGAACACTCGATAAATTAGTAACAAGTCCGCTGACAGGATTTCCCATTATGCTTATCATTTTGATGGTAGTTTTTTGGGTGACAATAGCAGGTGCAAATGTACCTTCTGCAATGCTGGCTTCATTTTTTCTTGATACGGTTCATCCAATGTTGAAAGAATTTGCTACTTCCATTGCTATGCCCTGGTGGTTGGATGGCTTATTAATTGACGGTGTATATTTGGCAATGGGCTGGGTTATCAGTGTTATGCTTCCGCCAATGGCAATATTTTTTCCCATGTTTACTCTTTTGGAAGATTTTGGCTATTTACCCAGAGTCGCCTTTAATCTTGATGGACTTTTTAGAAGATCCGGCGCTCATGGTAAACAAGCATTAACTATGGCAATGGGATTTGGATGTAATGCCGCAGGCATAATTGCCACTCGAATAATTGACAGTCCTCGTGAAAGACTCATCGCAATTATTACCAATAATTTTGCTTTGTGCAATGGCCGCTGGCCAACACAAATACTAATTGCAACATTATTTATAGGCGCACTTGCTCCAGCCGCTTTAGCAGGATTCGTTTCTGCAATGGCTGTGGTCGGGATCGCTTTACTTGGAGTATTTTTTACTTTTTTTACTTCCTGGTTACTTTCCAATACAGTTTTAAAAGGAGAAGTTTCTGCTTTTAGTTTGGAGTTGCCTCCCTATCGTCCGCCAAGGATTTTGCAGACTCTTTATACTTCAATGATCGACAGAACAATTTTTGTGTTGTGGCGAGCAATAGTTTTTGCTGTACCTGCGGGTGCGGCAATTTGGTTAATTTCAAATATTACAATTGGTGATTTTAGCATAGCAGAACATATAATGGATTTCCTTGATCCTTTCGGATTATTTATCGGATTAAATGGTGTAATTCTATTGGCATATATCATAGCGATCCCAGCCAATGAAATAGTAATACCTACAATTTTAATGCTGACAGTTTTAAGTGCTAATATTATGGGTATTGGCGAAGGTACAGGTGTAATGTTTGAGCTGGAAGACTTTGGCACAAATATGCAGGTGTTCCAAGCCGGAGGGTGGTCATTGCTAACAGCGATAAACCTCATGTTGTTCAGTTTAGTTCATAATCCATGTTCAACAACTATTTATACTATTTATAAAGAAACAAAAAGCCTTAAATGGACACTGATATCATCAATTATGCCTGTTATAATGGGATTAGCCCTTTGCTTTTTTGTTGCCCAAATCTGGAGGCTTTTCTAATAGAATAATGAAGATTTGAAATTATCCAAATGACTCCTATGGAGAAGATTATTAATCTAAAATGATATATATTTATTAGGTATCTTACATTATCTTATTTTCTCCACCCCACAACTCCAATTATCCGTTTATTCCATCCTTTGGAATTATTTAATTAATTTTCATACATATTTTATTTTCTCTCATTTTAATTTTGATTTTTTCATTTTATAATCGGAAATTTATAATCGAAATACCAATTGGAGGAATCAATGGAACACAGTTACGCATTAAGCAATCCCCTTTCTGTTTTACTTAAAAAAGACAAATCAGAATTCAATAAAGAAGACCTGATAAAAGTTATTGAAGAAAAACAAATTGAACGAATTACTTTTCAGTACACTGCGTTAGACGGGCAATTAAAAGAACTAAAAATTCCGGTTGTTAATCGTAAACAAGCTGATGTCATTTTATCAGGCGGAGAACGCGTTGATGGCTCATCATTGTTCAAGGGACTGGTTGACGCATCCGTATCAGATTTATATGTTGTACCAGTTTATAAAACAGCATTCCTTAATCCTTTTGATTCATCCAGTTTAAATATCATATGTCGTTATATGGATCAACATGGTAATCTTGCGCCCTTCGCACTGGATAATATTTTACATAAAGCTGCAAAAATGTTTAAAGAGAAACATGGTTTGGAATTATATGCTTTGGGTGAACTTGAATTTTTTCTTTTAGGGGAGCAATCATCCAAATTATTTCCTTCAAAAAAACAAGCTCATTATCATGCCACTGCTCCGTTTTTTAAAAGTGGTGTAATCTTAATTGAAATGGTCAGATATATTTCTCAAATAACGAATGCTGTAAAATATGCTCATAGTGAAGTTGGATTTATTGAAAGCACGCGCAGTAATATTGAAGAAATCAGGGACAAATATGGTGAACAGCTTGAAATTGAATTTTTACCAACACCTATCGAAGAAGCAGCAGATAATTTAGTATTGGCACGCTGGCTTATAAGAAATATTGCATTCAAACATGGTTGTGTTGCTACATTCACCCCAAAAATTGAAGAAGGTATTGCCGGTAACGGATTACATTTTCATATGGAATTAAGAAAAAATGGAAAAAACTATATGGTTGATTCAAAGGGAAAACTCAATACTGAAGCAAAAAAACTCATTGGCGGTTTATGTTCCTATGCCGATACTCTAACAGCATTCGGGAATACGGTTTCTTCCGCTTATCTTCGTCTGGTACCAAACCAGGAAGCACCAACCCGAATTTGCTGGAGTGATTTAAACCGCAGTACAATGATTCGCGTTCCACTGGGGTGGGCAGGCAATGACAATCTTGCCGATCAAATAAATCCTGTTAACGTGCAGCCTGAAAAAGAATATGAATCCAGACAGACTGTAGAATTAAGAAGCCCGGACGGCAGCGCTATGATTCATTTATTATTAGCCGGAATTGCCATGGCTGCTGAAAAAGGTTTAAGCGATAAAAATTCATTGGAATTAGCAGAAAAACTTTATGTAACGGGCAATATTTTTAAAAACCCGGACTTATTAAAAGGATTGCCAAGTTTACCTACCAGTTGTGTGCAATCTGCAAAAATTTTATTGGGGAAACGTGAATTATACGAACACGAAAATATATTTCCAGCAAGTATTATTGATTATATTGCAAAAATGTTGAACGCCGAAAATGATGAACATATGAATGATTATTTGGCGGATTTACCGTCAGATGACAGGTTACATGAAACCCGGAAAATTATGCACAGAAATTTACACAAGCATTAGTTATTCTATCCCCATTAATCTGTCAAAAGAATCTTCAATTTCGTCAACTATGAGTTGGGTGGTCATCATGATTTCGTCGTAAATGCGTTGTTTCATATCCTTCAATTCATTTTGATCTAAAAGTATCTGGATAACATTATTGGAGATAAACTGGATGGCATCAATCACTTCATGCGCTTCCATATCTTCCTTAAATCTTTTTCTGGCAAGATCGCTGGCATAACTTAATCCGTGTACCCTATCTTCTGTTCGAACAGCAGTTTTTAACATTGAGTATACAACCCTAATTCTATTCTCAATTTCTTTTGTACTAAGCTTTTTATATTTTAAGAATCTTTCTTCATTATCCTTCGAATATATTTCTTCCATTATACCAAGAATTATGTTGTTTTCCAGAGTAACCATCGTTTCATATATCTTTAAATTTGGGCTAAAAATACGACGTTTTAAAATTGCTTCCTGGTTTATACGATGCCATTCTACCGGGTTACTTTTCATATATTCAATGAGGAATAATAGTCTTCTTTCAACATGAAATCTTGGAATTGGTTTCCACAACAGCTGGGCCCGTGTGTACGATGTATCTACCTCTAATGTAGTGTCAACATACTTGATCATCCATGGCTTTTCAAATGGTTGATTATGAGTCAAATGCCCAAGGATATTCATTAATGACACTCCGATATAAGCAAGCCACTTCGGAAGATAAATCGGTTTAATCGATTTTCCAAAATTATACCCTACAGCGATTTGATATAAATTTATTTGTGTCGTACAACCATCAGGGCTGGCTATATATGTATCATATTGAAGAAGATGGTCAGAATTACGAATTATTGAGTATATCATACTATTTAAATTTCTTACATGAAGATAAGGTATAGATGTTTTTCCTTCACCGGCAATAATTTTCGAAATCCAGTGTGGTGAAAGCCATGTTGTTAAGAAATTGTATAGTGGTCCGTACTCACACCAATCACTGAAAATTGCAGCCAAACGAATAATAGAACATGGAAAATGTTTTGAATATTGCTTAATCATTTCTTCACATTTTCTTTTACTAACAGCATAAGGAAAATTGGCGTCAGGGGGAGATTTCTCATCAACAATTCTCCCGTTTTTAAAAAATTCGGTTATAATTATGGAGCTGGCAAATAGAAATCGTTTTATATTTAATTTGTCTGTGTTCTCCAGAATATATCGTGTTCCGTTTACATTTGTTCTTTCGTACTCAGGACTGTCTTTATTATCAAAATCATAGTACCCTGCCAAATGTAATAAATAATCGGCGCCACCATTTTCAGCTATCTCGTTCATTGATCTTTCGACCATGGACTGTTCACCGATATCTACACGGAGCCAATTTATATTCTTATGTAATGGCACTCCTGCTTCTTTTTGAGATTTTCTGGCAATCGCATAAATATAAAAATCACAATTAAAAGCTTTCAGAAAGTGCCTACCAATAAATCCTGAAGCTCCAGTTACTATAATAATCGGTAATCTAGTCGGACGTTTACCCGGCATAATTAATATTTGAAGAATTTTAAATATTTTTCTTCTTAGCTATCCTTCCCCATTTTTTTTATTTTCGGTCTTTTGGCGTTTATTATCTATTAGATTTTCATAGGTATCTTCAATTTTATCTATTACCATCTGAAGGGTAACCATTATCTCATCATGAATTCTTTGTTCCATTCCTTCTAATTCAGATTGTGACATCAGAGAATCAATAGTGATTTCAGCAGTAAGTTCTATAGCCCGTATCACTTCCACAGATTTGAAGCCCTCAATGAATCGTTCTCCAGCCATATAGGAACCATATTCCAATATATTGGTTCGATCACCCGTTCGCATGCCATTTTCAAGCATATTGTACAAATATTCAATACGGTTTATCAATTTATCAATTTCTAAATGCTGATAAGTTTCGAATAAATAAATATTTTTTTGAGAACTCATTCGAGCGAATATTTCATTAATGATTTGATCCTTTAATTTAATCATGCATTCATAAATCTTCAGATATTGTCTTTCTTTTATAGCATAAACCGGAGCAGTTTCGTTTTTATATTTCCATTCAAAAGGATTATTTTTCATATTTGCAATAATAAAAAGAAGTCTACGCTTAATATCATACCTAGCTATTGGAATCCATGACAATATTTTTCGTGTATTCGAAGCATCAACTCTCATTTTATGATCTATGTATTTTGCCATCCAAAACCGCTCGAATGGTAGTTTGCCAATTATACGACCCCATTGATAACGTACAATAATCCCTGCGTAAGCAAGAAATTTAGGGACATAAAATGGCTTGATGGATTGAAAGTAATTATATCCGACAGCAATCTTGAAAAGTTCTTTATGCGATTCGCTATTATCCGGGCTAGCAATTAAAATGTTGAATATTGGAAGCTGTTCTGTTTGCTTAATGATTAAAAGAAATAATTTGCACAACTCGTTAATATGCAGATACGGTATTGCTGAGTCTCCTTTACCTCCAAGAACCCTGCAATTCCATTTAGCGGAGAGCCATGTTGATAAGAAGCTATATAACGGCATGTACTCACACCAGTCACTATATATTGCAGCCTGGCGAATTATTGTGCAAGGAAATTCAGAAGAATAATCTTTAATAAAAATTTCTGCTTCCTTTTTACTCAATGCATAAGGAAACTTTGCATCTGTTGGACTATCTTCATCAATTACAACATTTGGATTACAAAATTCTGTAACTGTTAGAGAACTGGCAAAAATGAATCTTTTTAAACGTAATATTTTAGAATTTTCAAGAATATTACGAGTGCCTATAGCATTTGTTCTATAATACTCCTGATCACTTTTATTACTAAAATCATAAAAGCCTGCCAAATGTAATAAATAATCTGCACCACCTTGATTGGCAATGCCATTTAATATTTCTTTCATTGCCTGTTCAACTGCAATATCAACTCTAATCCAAATGATATTTTTATGGATTGGAATGCCAGCTGCTTTTTGAGACCGTCGGGCTAAAGCATAAATATAAAAATCATTTTTAATTGTATCTAAAAAATGCCGTCCTATAAATCCTGAAGCTCCGGTGACAATGATTGTTGGAAGGTTTGAAGGCCGTGAATTCAATATTCTCTCTTTTTTTCTTTTTTTTATTTAATTAAATATATCACCTAACGTAATTTATAGCAATATCAAAAAATTGGATCTGATAAATCTAATCATTAGGAAATCTTAATTTTATTTAATTGCTTTTGAATCTTCTGTAAAGCAAAAACAGTATTGAAGCCATTACTGCATCACCAAATGCCGACATAATGATCATCCAGCTACTTTCAACAAATATATAATAAGCTACTAAAAATATTGTAGCCATTGCTTTTGCTGAAATTGAAAAAACAATTAGACCGGACGATTTATACATATATTTAATTGCCATTATATATGCAACGCTCATGACAATATGAAATACCCCACCTTGTGCTTGAAAAAAACTATAAGTATAATTTGGAAAACCAAAATATTCTAAATAATTGGGAGGAAATAAAATTAAACCAATACCAACAGAAAAAGAATGTAGTGCAATCAGCCATAAAAAAACTTTTAATTGTGTATCAGGTTTATCCAAATTCATTTTTATTCCTTTATTTTAATTTAATTGATATATGCTCATTTCAAATGATTTTGAACTTTAAAATAATAATAATTACGAATTTTTAAAAAATTGAAAATTAATATGATTTCATTTTTCTGTCCATATTGATCTTGCAACTGCTAAATCTACAGCTGAATCACTCCGGGTCAGGTTATGTAAATAAGTCTTTTGCCCATTTTTTTCAATTTCTTGCGCTATGGAAATAACCGAATCTCCGTATTTACTCTCTGCCCTGAAACTAATCTCAAATTGCGATAATTGAAATCGCTGGCTCACTTCGATTGGAATTGTTTCAATTGCCCATTCTATATAATTGACATTATTTACATGTTGATTTATGTCCAGATCACTTAGCCGAACATTATATTTTTTCTGCAGTTCCGCATTTTCCACTCGTGGTAATTTATCAAATTTATCATTAATTGCCCTGTCACGTTTTGGTATATCAATTGAAGTAATGAACTCAGGCATAGTGATTGGTTTCATTTTAGTTAGATCAATTAACATCC
>DAOWAQ010000077.1 GCA_030634505.1 Calditrichia bacterium | reverse complement strand
TATCGATCATATTTATTAAATAATTGATCAATGATGATGGAGCATTTTTACCCGGAAAATCAAACAACAGTAACACATCAGAACTATCAATAATTTTATGAATCAGGGGTACTTCATAAAAATTTGGTTTAATCTTTATAAAACTTGAGAGTATAAAACTTTTCTCTGATTTCAGTATTTGTTTAATAAATTTTACATCATATCCTGGTTTATCAGCTAGTAATCCAATTTTTAGTTTATCTTTAAGCACTTCCAGTTGAAACTGATATGTATTATTTTCTTTAAATTTTTCAGATTCAAATCCAGCTATTTGGACTTCATATTTTATGTTACCTATTTTATCGGGAATTATTTCAAAGTCTATCTGATAAATTTCATTGCTTTGATTAATCTTTACCTTTTTAGCTGCAATTATTTTATTGTTATATAATAATTTAGCAGTTGTTTCAAAATCTTTTAGATTTTTAGTTGTAATTTCAGCACTTATAGTAGTAGGATTGTTTTTGTAAACAGTTTTGTTGGCATTTATATTTTTAATTAAAACGTCTGGAGTTTCAGTTGTATCACCAATACCAATTGTATGGATGGTATTCTTTTTAATATTATTCGAAAAAAGAGGATTACTCCCTTCTGTAATAATTCCATCACTAATCAGAATTATTGATTCAACATCCTTATGTTTTTTTGATATATTGTTTAGGGCAAAATCAATATTGGTACCTAATTTTCCAGCGATTACTGAATCAGTTTTTGTTATGGTATCAACATCAAAATAGTATGTATGAATATCATTGGTGTTTATCAATTTATCGGTAATGAACTCCGAAATAGTATTGGCTATGTCAAATCGCTGTTCTTTATCGTCTGTAATTTGCATAGATGCAGATTTATCAATGGCTATTATTATTTCCGGATTAGTTTCATTTTGCCAAACCAGTTTTAGTTGGGGAGAAAAAAGTAAGGAAAGAATCAAAAAAGTGGCTGTGCCTCTTAATATCCCCAGAAAAATTTTAATTTTTTCGGAAACAGGTGGTACAGTTTTGCGATAATAAAAATAGGTATATACTCCTGCAATTATTGCCAGTATTAAAATTATAAAAAATGGAATATTTATATGAAAATATGATGGAATTAATTCTTTCATGGGGCGATATTTTACTGGTTCAATTTTAAACTGGGATATGCATTTAAACTCATTCCTGATTCAATTCCGGCGGACAATCTTTCTGCACCTGCCCGGGCAATCATTGCTGCATTATCTGTACAGAATTGATAATCGGGAAGAAAAAAATCCATTTTATGTTGAATAATTTCTTCTGCTAGTTTCTTCCTGAGTAAAGAATTTGCTGCAACACCTCCGACAATCCCGACAGATTTTACTTTAAATTTTTTGGCAGCGTTCAAGGCTTTAATTACCAGAACATCTACTGCGGCTTCCTGATAACTAGCGCAAATATCAGAAAAATTTGATTTAATAAATACATCTGTTTTGTCTTTCAAATATACGAGCAGGGATGTTTTTAATCCGCTATAACTGAAATCAAAATTATCGCCTTTCAGAAATGCCCGTGGAAATTTATGAAAAGAGGAATCACCTTCTTTTGCATGATTGTCAATCATCGGACCACCGGGATAGGGCAATCCTAATAATTTTGCTCCTTTATCAAAAGCTTCACCAACAGCATCATCACGGGTTTTACCAATAATATTATAAGAAAGGTGTTTATCCATTAACACGAGTTGTGTATGTCCGCCGGATACTATTAAAGTGAGATGTGGAAAAGTAATTTCAGGATTGCTTAAAAAATTACCGTAAATATGCCCCTCGATATGATTAATTCCGATAAAAGGAACATTTAACGATTGTGCCAAACCTTTACAGAAATTTAATCCGACCAACAATGCTCCCACTAATCCGGGACCATATGTAACGGCGATTCCCGTTAATTGATCCTTTGAAATTTTCGCTTCTTTAAAAGCTTTATCAATAATTGGGGTTACTAATCTGATATGAGCCCGTGATGCCAGTTCAGGAACAACACCGCCAAATTGCTCATGGACCTCCTGCGAAGATACAACATTGGAGAGTACTTTATTATCTTTAATAATTGCTGCTGATGTTTCATCACAGGATGTTTCAACACCAAGGATATATGTATCTTTTAACATTAAGTTACTGTTTTCGTTTTACCGTCAATTTGAATGTTTTGGGACTTGATTCCAACCAGCTTATTTCCGGTGGTGTTTTTATGATTACAGGATATTCGGTTTGTTCCGGTTTGTACTGCAATTTAAAATCAATTTCAGCTAATATCTCATCGCTATTCAATTTTTCAACATTTTTTTCACCACCTTTAATACGGAGGGATAAAGAAAATGGAATTGATTCTACTAACAGATCTTTTGGTATGTTTTTTATTCTTACCGGTATATCATAAACTACACGTTCTATTATTCTTTGTATCTCAAATTGGACGTCAATTTCATTCGGAAATATTTTTATCAAATCGGGAACAGGAGATTCCAATTTCAAGCGATTACTAAAAGCATACTTTTGATTTTCGTAAATACTTGGTTCAGTAGAAATATGATTGATTGTATCAACAATTGATTTTGGTCCGCTAATCTGAACTGAATCCTGGCTATAGCTGGTGTCTAATACAATATATCCGGGTTCAGTGTCTATTTGACCGGAAAATTGAATTGGTTTTCCTGTAACAATGAAATCGTCAACTAATAGGTCAATTGTTTTTGGCTCCAGTATTTCCACTACTTCAAGGCCCAATCTTGAAGGTATGTCTAAAAATACGAGATAGTCGGCTAAAGTAATCTTTGCACTTTTGGTTACTTGAGGTAACTCAAGTTTAAAACTTGATTCATATAAATATAATAATGCTATTATCGATTGCCCGGTGCCCCGAATTTCTAAAGTAACTTCGGAAGAAATTGGTTTAAGCAGTGTTTTACCTTTGGCTAAACGCGATACTTCCAAAGGAACTTTTATTTGAGTAGTATATTCCTTAGATGTAGTCACCATGAACCACAACACTATTGACAAAAAAATGGAACCAATGATTGGTTTAATACTTTTCCTGATTCGTCTTTTCATTATTTTGAAGATTCAAATTTTATACTAATTTTATCATCACCAATATGACAGTTTAAGTTCTCGGCAGCATTTCCCCTGTTTATACTTATTTCAAGAAATCCTGCGCTTCCCCAAAGGGCTAATAAATCACCATTCTCAACATCGCTGTATGTTCTTTTTATGGTTTTTAATGTTTGATTGTTAATTGTTATACTCTTAACTCGTTTTGTTGATTGGGCGTCATACTCAAACATGGAAAAATCTGTGATAATATTTCCAAACCTGTCGATTGATATGATTCTTGCTTTAAATTCCTGCTGTTTGTCGGATATATGTTTGGCGAAATCAACTGGTTTTTCTGTAAATGGATGCGCAATTAGTTCAGGTTTGACGCCGCGTGCAAGTTTAGCAGCAACAGGCGCAAATATATCTCGCCCATGAAATGTAGCGCTTATTTTTGAATCAAACATGTTAGTATCAATTTCAAAAGCCGTGTAAGCTTCTTTTTGAAATATGTAAGAAAACAATCCATTGTCAGGTCCTACAAAATAATAATTGGCAGTCTTTATAATTAACGGAGCACGTTTTCCGCCTACACCAGGATCAACAACTGTCAAATGGACAGTATCTCTGGGATAAAAAGAATAGTAACTCGTCAAAGTATATGCAGCTTCTTCAATCTGGAATGGTTTAATCTCATGTGTAATATCAATAATCCTGGCTTGAGGAAAATTGGAAAAAATGGCGCCTTTTACGCTTCCTACATATCCATCTGTCAAGCCAAAGTCACTTAAAAATGTTATAACATTCATTGAAGAACTCCGTTTTCCGGTTGACACACCGGGCAAAAATGCGTGCCTCTACTATTAATTCTTGTCTTTTTAATAATTGAGCCACATTTAAAACATGAATTTCCTTCGCGTTTGTAAACTTTTAAAAAATTCTGATTTCTACCGAACCCTCCACCGGTTGTTCTGTAATCAGAAATCGTTGTGCCCATATTACCAATAGCTAAATTTAATATCTTTTTTATATTTATATGCAATTGTTTAGCACTTTTATTATTAATTTCATTCGTTAGTTTTTTTGGGTGAATTCCGGAAAGAAAGAGGCATTCATCGATATAAATATTTCCTAAACCCGCAATATTTTTTTGATCCAATAAAAATGATTTGATTCCTCGTTTGTGATTCCTTAACAATTCTTTAAAATAGTCATTCGTAAATTTCTGGCTTAGGGCGTCAATACCTACATTTGTAAAAAGACTGTTTAAATCAGGCACGTGATAAATTCTACCAAATTTTCTTATATCATAAAAATTTAAAATATTGCCCGACTGCAAATGGATTGATAACCTTAAATGATCCCTTGAAAAATTTTCATTTTGAGAAAAAATAAGCTGACCAGTCATTCTTAAATGAATTACTAAAAAATTCTGATCTAAAACTAAAACAATATATTTGCCTAATCTTTCAATATCGGCGATTTTGTTATCATTTGGGAGTTCGGAACATAAATTGACAAAGGTTTTATGCCAGAAAATTTTTATATCATTAATTCTTTGATTGATTAGTTTGGATTTTAATTCGTTTCTGATAACTTCAACTTCAGGCAATTCAGGCATCTATATCCAATCATAATAAATGTTTACCTAATTTAATTAGTTTCGGGTTTTTTTTCCAATATGACAATGATGAAGTCTTATTTGCGTCCTTTCAACTTAAAGTGTCTTGCTTCGACCCTATTTCGACTACGCTCAATAACCGTGCTCAGCAAACACAGTTTAGTGCTCTGAGCCCCGAGTTCTTGGGGAAGGGTAAAGCCTATGCGACTACAGTGAATTGGCATGACACTAGATATGTAGTTTATTGATAATAAATGTGAATCTAATATATTGCTGATTTCGTTAAATAAGATATTATTGGATTTGTATTATTTGTTCTTCCTGATGCATGCTTTGTCGGAATAACTGAAGATGTTCCAGTGATTTTTCTTGATTCCCTAGTGATTCATAAATCTTACCTAAATAGTAATGTGATTTTAGAAGGGTTTCATCTAAACTTAAAGCTTGTTCAAACAGACCAAGTGAATCCTTAAATTTATTTTTGGTATAATAATACAGTGCTCTGAAATAATATAGTTCTCCGACAGTATCATTTAATTTCATCAATTCGTTTATATATTTTAATCCTTCTTCCGGGCTATCCGTTTCAAATAAGCATTTCACTAATAATAACTTTGCTTCAAATTGTTTAGGATTTAATCGTATTGCTCGTTCAAGATCATTAATAGCAAAGCTAAATTCTTTTTGTAAATAGTTGACTTTGCCATTCAAATGATAGTAATCAAAACTTAATGATTTGTTTTCGGCTTCGATTAGCTTTTTATATTCTTCTGCTTTATGTTTAGCTAAATTTATTTCATTGCTGGCTAAATAGCATTCACCGATATTAAGCAATAAGTTATGATTAGATTTATCAACAGCATAAGCCCGCCGGTAGTATTTTACTGCTTCGTCATAATCTTTATACTCTTTCTCATGTATAGTTGCAATTCTAAAATACACTTCCACATAGCTAGATCTTAATTTCGTTGCTTTTCGGTAAGAATTTAACGCTTCCTGGGGATTGGCAAGTTCTGTATAAAGATTGCCTTCGAGAAGATAGAATTTGGCGTAATTGGGATTTAATTTTATCGCTTCTTTTACCAATTTAATTGCTGAAGCGAAGGCGCCGGTATTCATACTGTCTACACTGGCAGAGTAATATTCAAAACCGGTTTGAAGTTTGGGTCTTTCAAGACTGCTTCTCGAAATGGGAGAGCATTGTAAAAGAAAAAATAAAAGCAATAATGGTAATAAACGCATCAGTGTATTCAAATTAAATTAATTAATATTTAACTTCAATTTTATTATCAAAATTTATTTTAATCCAATCTATAAACTCATCCAAAGACATACTTTTTTGGGCGCCTTGTTTGATTGCATCAACTATTTTTTGCGATACTTCCTGAACAAATTCCAAATCTCCTTCTTCATACCATTCATTTATTTTAGAAAGTATAAATTCCTGGTGTTGTGTTGTTGCAAAATGGCTTATCAAATGTGCCGCTACTGATTTCATGGTATAATCATTGGACTTACGAAATCGCTCAATAAACGGTAGTACTTTTTCAGGATTGGATTTGCCAAGATAACCTAAACTATGTAATGAAAATTGCCGCACATTTTCATTATCATCCGTCAGAAGTTTATCGAGCATTCCCTGTAAACTATCATTTGGACCAACACGTCCTATCATTTCCGCAAGAATAGCTTTGTCCTGAGTGGCTCTCAAGGGATAATTTTTAAAATACCTGTTTAAAGCATCTGGTATACCATCAAAATAATCCGATGTAATATCTTCCTGCGTTGGCAAATCTAAAGCTTTACATATATGGATCATCATGCTTGTGGCACTTTTAATTTTTCCGGAATAAGGTTTGGTGGCTAAATAGGAATCGTACAGTTCTTGTAAATTTTTCATTCTATATTTGATCCACTAAATTTTATGTTTTTAAAATTTATATCCAATCTGGCGCAAAAAGTTTTTTCTTTCTTTAATATCTTCCTCAGTTTCAATTCCCTTAGTTTTTTCGCCGTCTATTACGCCAAGAATTCCTCTGCCCAGATCAGATTCCGCAATAATTACTTCAGTGGGGTTAGCTGTGGCACAAAATATTCTTACCACTTCAGGTACATTTTTGATGGTATTTAGAATGTTTAACGGAAAAGCATTTCCCAGAAAAATTATAAATGAATGACCACAGGACAAGTTTAATGCGTTCTTTTGCGCGAAACTAATGAGTTCATCATCATTGCCCGAAAACCGAACCAAAGATTTTTGAGAGGCTTCGCAGAACGCCAGACCGAACTTTATACCCGGATTTATATTTACGATAGCTTCATGAATATCTTCAACTGTTTTAATAAAATGTGATTGACCTAAAATGAAATTCATCTCATCCGGTTTATCAATTTTTAATAGTTTGATATCCATAATTTCCCTTTCAATATAACCTGATTAATTTAATAAAAAAGTTGGATTAAGCAACCGCTTTTTATTGTGAAATTCCTTTATTTGCAGTGTACCAAAATAAAGAAACATGCATCAAAAAGAAATCGAAATTTAATAAAGAGATATATATTTCGTATTGCGATGATTAATAAAAAATTAGTAAGTTTCAAACATCAACACAGAACAGGAGTTGTATCAAATGAGCGAGAATAAGCATTACAAGGTAATCATAATTGGTAGTGGCCCTGCCGGTTTAACAGCAGCTATATATGCAGCAAGGGCAGACTTAAATCCATTAGTATTAGAAGGCAGTCAACCCGGTGGTCAGTTGACTATTACTACCGATGTCGAAAATTTTCCCGGATTTCCGGAAGGAATTATGGGACCGCAATTAATGGATGATATGCGTAAGCAAGCTCAAAGATTTGGAGCAGAAGCAAAATTTGAAATTGCTAAAAGTATAGATTTTTCAACAACACCATATAAAATTGAAAGTGAAAGCGGAACTTATACGGCAGATTCTGTTATAATATCTACAGGTGCATCAGCAAGATTACTGGGACTGGAGTCCGAAACAAAATTTATGGGACACGGTGTTTCTGCCTGTGCTACTTGTGACGGTTTTTTTTATAAAGAGAAAGAAATTATTGTAGTTGGCGGCGGTGATTCAGCCATGGAAGAAGCGATATTTTTAACCAAGTTTGCTTCAAAAGTTACTGTTATTCACAGACGTGAAGGATTCAGGTCATCGAATATCATGCTGGAAAGAACTCAAAAAAATGAGAAGATTGAATTTAAATTAAATAAAGTTATTGAAGAGATAAAAGGTGATACTGTTGTTAAATCTGTGATTCTAAAAGACACAAAAACCGGTGAAGTTGAAGAAATGAAAGTTGATGGAGTCTTTATGGCGATTGGGCATGTTCCCAATACACAAATATTTAATAACACTATCGAAATGGATAATGACGGTTACATTAAAACAGTACCGGGC
>DAOWAQ010000220.1 GCA_030634505.1 Calditrichia bacterium | reverse complement strand
GCATGTTTTCCATAGCTGTCAAATCATCATAAAGTTCCAAGTAAGGACCAACCAATCCCAAATGACCAAATTTATCTCTGTTTTCTAATTTACTATCATTATTATAATATGTGACATTCCCTTCTGTTGGATTAATCAGACCACTAATAATTCTCATTAAGGTTGTTTTGCCTGAACCATTTGGACCTGTTATAGAAACTGATGAACCTGAAGAAATTTCAAAATTTATATTTGAAAAAATCTTTTTTTCACCAAAGTTTTTTCCAATATTCTCTAATAATATTTTCATATACTTGTTACTGGTTATTGGATACTGGTTTCTTGGTTCTTGGCTCTTGTTTCCTTGTTCTTGGATTTACCCTCTTCGCTTTTCGCTCCTCGCTATTCTCTTTTCAATTTCTTAAGGATTTAAGCCGGTATGACAATCAGTGCACAACGATTCCTGCCACTCATCTTCTGTTATATCACCAGGATGTTGAAATGGCAATGACTCCCCAACGCGAGCCATTTGCATTTCTTCTCCGGATCCTTGTGCAATTATTGTATGACACAAATTACAATCTTTTTGAATTGTATCGCCGTCTTCGTTTGTAAGATTATCATTGTGACATCTGAAACATCCATCAAATTCAAGATGCCCAATATGATTTGGGTAGGCATCCCATCTTACATTCATTTTTGGGAAAATATTTTTAAAATAAACATCTGTTAATCCTTGAATAGCATTTTGAATTTTTTCAGGTTCGGATTCAAAAACTTCAGGATATTCAGATTCATAAAATTCTTTTATTGATCTTTCGATATATTTTTTAGCGCTATCTGAGTCTGATATTTTTTCGCTACAAATTTCCATCGATAAGTTTTTTATTTCCGGCAGATCTTGTGAAATTGAACCGGATGTAATGGCTTCATTTACAAAAAATGCCGGTGGACGATAATTATGAGAAGGACGGTTATGACAATCCATACAATCCATCTTATGAAGATTATCAGAACCACTCAAATCCAAATCAATATCCTGGTCTTCTTCCTTATAAATTTTTATTTCACCGGTCTTTATATTAGTATATCTAACCCACAGAATACTTAAGTTTTTATCATCCTCTGATATATATTCCACAGCAATATCAGGATTTATGTGCCAATGAATACCTTCTTTTAAACCATGTGCAGATTGCTCGGCTCCGATCTTCATTAATAATTGAATATCCCATTGAGTATTATCTACATCATTTAAATAATGCCTTTCAGCACGCAATTTCTGAGCATAGAATTTTTGTGGCCAATGACATTGTTCACATGTTTCTCTTGCCGGTCTTAAATTGTGGATTGGAACAGATATGGGTCGTTGATATTTATCAAGTAAAACTGAATAAACTTGATACATCCCTGATATTTTTGATCGAACATACCAATCAGCACCCGTTCCAACATGACAGGCAACACATGCCACACGCGCATGGGCAGAGTTTTGATAGGCTGTGTGTTCCGGTTCCATTACATCGTGGCAGAGAGTTCCGCAAAAAGCAACTGATTCGGTGAAATGGAATGCTTCGTAACTTCCTACTGCCGAAATTAATAATAATAAAGTAGTTCCTATAGTAAATATGAAAAAGGCATTACGATGACTAATTTGATTCAGATCTATTTTAGGCCAGCTGTCTTTTTGTTCTTTGTCTTTAAAACCGCTTCTTTTAACTGTTATAAGCATACCAAGAGGAATTAGGACTAAACCAATAATCATAAACACAGGTAGTACTATATAAATAACTAAACCTAAATATGAACCACCTTCAAGAAAAACCGTTGATATGACAAATAAAAATGTAATCATAAAAAGGCTAATAACCGCTACCGTAAAACCGGTTAAGGAAATCCAATTATGAGTAGATACAGGTAATTTTAATTTCATACTTATTCTCTGGTAAAATAAAAAGTTTTAATTAAATTTTATGTTTTATACAGAATGTATCTCTTTTGCACTTAAATATTTATTCAAACTTTCAAGATTAAATAGCCATTTACCTCCTAATTTAATAGCAGGTATATCGGTTTTGCCACTTTCCAACAAACGATATAAACTTCCTTTATGCATTCTCAAATATTCTGCAGCTTCTTTTAAGGTGAGTAATTGATATTTTTTATCACTATTATCCATTATACAATATTCCTCAACAATTTTTTACATAATTAATTACTTTTATCAAATTTCGCAAATTTAATGCCAAATTTAAGCACAATATTTAGCCGTCTTAAGTTTCTGATTTTTAAAGGATTCCTTCATTAATCAGAATATTTCTTTGCCGATTTCTTCTTATGAATAAGAAATTCACTAATATTATTTGTAATTGTAAGAACTTTTGAAATATTTATTTCTATTTAAGGCTTTTGATATAGCATACTATTTTTATTAACTTTCCGCCCGTTTCAATAATAATCAGGAAATAATAGTGTATAATTTATCAATAGAGACATCTATTTCAGCGGCGCATTTATTAAGGGAATATGAAGGATCATGTTCCCGACTTCATGGGCATAATTGGAAAATTCGTGTAGAAGTAAGTTCAGATAAACTTAATAAACATGGAATAGCCATAGATTTTTTAGATTTGAAAAATATTACGTGGAAAATTATTGGACCTTTTGATCACAATAATTTTAACGATATTCCTCCTTTTGACGATTTGAATCCAACAGCCGAAAATATTGTAAAATATTTTTATGATGAAATAAGTAAGTTGTTACCATCAAATATCACTCTAAAGTCTATTCGACTATGGGAAACAGAAAAATATGCCGTCGAATACCAAAAATAGTCTCTTGGTTGAAAAAGAAAATTCACTGGGGCAAAAGATTAAAATTAATGAAATCTTTTACAGCATTCAGGGAGAATCAAGTTTTTCCGGTTTACCTTGTATATTTATAAGGTTCACATATTGTAATTTACGATGCAATTACTGTGATACTGAATATGCGTTTTATGATGGGAAAGAATTAACCATTGATGAAATTGTTAAACAGGTTAAAGTATTAGATTGTCAATTAGTTGAAATAACAGGCGGTGAACCACTAATCCAAAAAAATATTTTTCCCTTAATTCAGGAATTGTTAAAAAATGAATATGAAATTTTGCTGGAAACCGGTGGGCATATTGACATAAGTAAAGTAGATAAAAAAGTAAAAATTATAATGGATTTAAAATGCCCCTCCAGTGGAGAAAGTGAAAAAAATTTATGGTCAAATTTAGAAAAATTAATTCCTACAACTGAAATAAAATTTGTCATCGGAAATAAAATTGATTTTGACTGGGCTATTTCGATTATTAATAAATATAAAATAATTCAGAATAATCGAATTCTGTTTTCGCCTGTTTTTGATAAGCTAAATAATGAAGAGCTGGCAAATTGGATATTAGAGTCTAATTTACCTATTAGAATGCAATTGCAATTGCATAAATACATCTGGGATCCAAATAAAAAAGGTGTGTAACTTTTTAAAATATTGAAAGAAATCAAAATGAATAAAATCGAGGTTTTTGAAAATAAGTATCCAGATCGTGATTACTATATTACTCATGTAAATGAAGAATTTACTTCAATGTGTCCCAAAACAGGACTACCTGATTTTGGGGTAATTACGATAAATTATGTTCCCGATAAATTATGCTTAGAATTGAAAGCATTAAAGTATTATTTTTTAGAATTTCGCAACAAAGGTATTTTTTATGAAGCAGTAACAAATCAAATTTTGGATGATCTTTGTAGTGCATGTAAACCCAGATTTATGGAAATAATAGGAAAATTTACTATTCGAGGCGGAATACATTCTACAGTGAAGGCTATTTACGATCCTTCAAATAGAGGTAAATTTTGAGCAACAAAGATTTAGCAGTTGTTTTAGTGTCAGGGGGAATGGACAGCTGTTTAACTGCTGCAATCGCTGCTGAAAATTATGAACTCGCTTTTTTGCATTTGAATTACGGGCAGAAAACGGAAATCCGTGAACTTAAATCTTTTAATAAAATTGCAGATTATTATTCTGTTCAACATAGATTAATTGTTGACATGAAACATTTTTCTAAAATCGGTGGATCGAGCTTAACCGATAATCAGATTGAAATATCAAATGCTGATTTAAATAGCAAAAAGATTCCTACCAGTTATGTACCTTTCAGAAATGCAAATATATTGTCGATTGCCGTCAGCTGGGCAGAAGTAATAAATGCTAAAAAGATATTTATTGGCGCAGTTGAAGAAGACTCATCAGGT
>DAOWAQ010000175.1 GCA_030634505.1 Calditrichia bacterium | reverse complement strand
GACAGCTGGTTAAGTCTTGCCGGTTTATTCTGGCTAAATCCGGGTGAGAACAGTTTTGGATCGGACAAATCAAACGATATAGTTTTTCCAAAAGGTAAAGCAGCGGAGTTCATGGGATGGTTTGATTTAAACGATGGCGTTGTAACAGTCCGAATAAACCCTGGGATAAACATATCAAGTGATGATCAACCTGTGACAGAAATGGTTCTACAAAATGACAATACCGGAAAACCAAGCATTCTAAGATATGAATCACTCAGTTGGTTTGTAATTAAACGACAAGATAAATATGGTATTCGCTTAAAAGACAGCGAGCATCCTGAATTTGAAAGATTTTCAGGAATAGATCGATTTAATGTAAAAACAGGATGGAGAGTAAAAGCAAAGTTCATTCCCTATGATCAGGTAAAAAGGATTGAAATTCCGACAATAATAGGTACCATTCTGGAAGAACCGTCACCGGGATATTTGCACTTTGAAATCGATGATGAAATCTTTCGTTTAGATCCGACAGGTAATATTAATTCAAAAAAATTATTTTTGATTTTTGCTGATTTGACCAATGGTGATGAAACCTACGGCGCCGGCAGATTTCTTTCTGTTGACTTTCCACATCCCGACAGTACAATTTATATTGATTTTAATAAAGCCTACAATCCGCCATGTGCATTTACCAAATATGCCACCTGCCCTTTGCCACCGAAACAAAACCAATTACCGATTGAGATCACAGCAGGTGAAAAAAACTATGCACATGCCTTGCATTAATCTGTAAACAGGGAATATATCACAATTGAAAAATATCATAAAAAAATACAGCAATGGAGAAATTACAGTTGTTTGGGAACCGGCAAAATGCATCCATTCAACTATTTGCTTTAAGGGGCTTCCAGGAGTTTTTGATCCGAGAAAAAAACCCTGGGTAAATATTGAAGGCGCTGACACTGAAAAAATAGTAGATCAAGTCAAAGCATGTCCTTCGGAAGCATTATCATATTTTCAAAATGATGATTAAATATCGGTAATTTCCTTTCTTCTAATTAAACATCAAAGAAAACTTAGTAATACATTTATCATTATTTTATAATTTTGTGATGATTTAGCATTTTGATTTATTTTATTTTAATTCATAGAGTAGTTCAAAGATTCAAGCAAAAAATTCATTTTCTTTGATAGTTAAAGAATCCTGACATGTGGAATAAAAAAGAACGGAACTTTTAGTTTTTAATAACCGCCGGTTCCATTCAAAAATAATAATTCTACAATCCAGTCGTGCGTAATTTATGTCGGGTAATAAAATAACTGATCCAGAAGATTACACCAATTAGTGCGTAACCCAATGCAGTCACTGGCGCCTCAAAAGCAAACCAGTAAGTTCTACCGTCAATATGGGCAACCGAAGCGGGAGCTAAAGTAAAGAATATGGCAAATCCCAGCAACCACGAGCGCAGTCTTATAAATTTCTTAGTTTTATTTAGAGTATTCATTTCATCCTCCTTTGTTAATGTTATTGGAATATCATTGTTAATAATCTGTTCTGAAGATGTTTTGGATTGTTCAGCGAATTCGGGATTTTGCTCAAAATAAGTATTAATTAATGATTTTGTATCTTCGCTTGCCTCTCCTGAAAAATACAGGGGAAGCAAATCAATGATGACATCATGCGTTACGTTCATTTTTATCACCTCTTAAAAATGTTTCTAATTTAAACCGCGCCCTGTGAACCTTCACTTTTACAGCAGAAATTGAAAGTCCGGTTGAAGCAGAAATCTCTGGGTAAGACATTTGGTGTTTGGCATGCATAATAAGAATAGTCCGATCAAGTTCCGGCAATTTTTGCATACTTTTTAAAACTACCTGCAATTCAGATTTTGCTTCAGTTATTCTGCCAGGTCCCGGATTATTATCATGAATAGATTCATCCACTTCTATGATCTCTTTTTTATTTCTGATTTTTTGCAAATACAGGTTTCTGGCAATCGTGAAAAGATAGGCTTTAACCGTTTCTGTTTTAATTGTGCTTTTACTCATCCATGCTCTCACAAAAGTTTCCGATGTAATGTCTTCAGCATCCTGATTATTAGCAGCCAGCCAAAAGATAAACTGATAGACATCTTTAGCATATTTATTATAGAGTTCATGAAAATTTATCATATTCTAACCTGTATCTATAATATCCATAAACACAACAATGGTTACAAATATTTTATAAAAATAAATTGATTTATCTATAAATCCTAAATATATTCATTAAGTTTTACCATCTTACATTTTTAATTGGCCAACTAAATAAATATATTTGGAGGAAAAATGATAAATCAAATCCTTCTTTACACAGGTTCAGCATTAACCATTATTTGGGGTGTTGCACATTTATTTCCAACAAAATCAGTTGTTAAAGGCTTCGGTGATATTTCAACAGACAACAAACACATTATCACTATGGAATGGATTATCGAAGGCGTTACCTTAATATTTGTCGGACTGTTGTGTAGCAGTTTAACCTTTTTGGGTTGTTCAAACCAGACTGCACAATTTGTTTATATGTGCTCAGCGGCATTTCTACTTATACTGGCAATCGTATCATTATTTACCGGATTCAAAGTTAATTTTTTACCTTACAAACTATGCCCGGTCATTTTTTCTGTCTCAGCGATATTATTAATTACAGGTGCTTTAATTTAAGTTTGACTTAATCAAATATATTGTTCGGTATAAGAAAGCAAGGTGTATATAAATAAAAATGGCTGTTGAAATAAAAGAAGTATCAGGTAGATCTGATTTAAAAAAGTTTGTCAAATTTCCCTGCAAGCTATACGAGGGAAACAAGTACTTCGTGCCGCCGTTGTTCTTCGATGAAATGAATACACTGCGCCGAGACAAAAATCCTGCTTTTGAGTTTTGTGAAGCAAAATATTGGCTTGCGTTTCGGGATGGAAAAATTACGGGCAGGATTGCAGGAATACTAAATCAAAAATACGTTGAACAATGGAAAAATAGATATCTTCGTTTTGGCTGGATCGATTTTATTGATGATCAACAGGTTGCCAATACACTCTTCGATACTGTTGAAAATTGGGCACAATCGAAAGGAATGACAGCTGTCCATGGTCCTCTTGGTTTTACAGACATGGATAATGAAGGAACGCTGATAGAGGGATTTGAAGAACTTGGTACAATGGCAACAATTTATAATTATCCATACTATCCAAAACATCTTGAAAGATGTGGTTACAAAAAAGACGCAGACTGGGTAGAGTTTGCAGTAAAACCACCACAAAAAGTCCCCGAAATAATTGAAAGAATTGCTGAAAGAATTAAAGAAAAAAACAATCTCACTGTCCTGAAAATAAACAAAGCAAAAGAGTTGTTACCGTATGCAAATGAAATATTTGAGGTTTTGAACAATACTTATAAAGATCTTTACGGATTTGTTCAATTGAGCGAAAAACAGATTGCTATGTATATCAAACAGTATTTTGGATTTATTCGTCCTGAATATGTGCCGGTTGTGCTTGACTCAGAGGGGAAAGTAGCCGCTTTTGGTATTACCATGCCATCTTTATCAAAAGCATTACAGAAAGCCAAAGGAAGACTTTTCCCTTTTGGATTTTTATATATCTTACAGGCAATGCGGAAAAATGATCGAGCCGATTTATACCTTGTGGCGGTACGTCACGATTTGCAGGACAAGGGTGTAAATGCAATTTTGATTCACGAGATGAATAAAACATTTTTAAAAGAAAAAATTATCGAAGTAGAAACAAATCCTGAGTTAGAGAACAATCTTAAAGTTCAGGCGCAATGGAAACTCATGGAAAAAAGACAGCATAAGAGAAGAAGATGTTATATCAAGTATTTACAATAATAGCATGTTGATAAAACAAATCATAATCTATGTCATTCCGAACGAAGAGAGAAATCTATTAACTTTTAATAAAAAAGAGATTTCTCGTCATTTCATTCCTCGAAATGACAATAGTAGAGTAAATTGGGAATTTTTATTTGGAGGAATATATCAATGAAAAAACTAAATTATGTTTTAGCCGCTTTAATTATCCTATTTTTTCTAATACAGTTAATCCCGGTAAACAGAGTCAATCCCGAATTTGATGTGGAATTCGAATTAGAAGCCCCGGTCAAAGTAAAAGAGATAATAGTGAATTCCTGTTTTGACTGCCATTCCAACCAGACAGACTGGCCATGGTACAGTTATGTGGCTCCCGTATCCTGGTTCGTAGTAAACCACGTAAACGAAGGTCGTGAACATATAAACTTTTCCGAATGGTTATTACAAATTGAGGAAAAACGGGAAAAAATAAAAGAAGAGATGATTGAAGAAATTGAAGAAGGCGAAATGCCGTTGCCGGGGTACTTGATGATGCATTCAGTTGCCGAACTGACCGATGATCAATTACTGGTATTAAAAACCTGGGCTTTTGCAAAAGCAGATAGTATTTAAAAATAAAATGAATGATGTCAAAAACAAGGTTTAATAGATAAAGGTTCCATAAAAGAAGGAGATACCAAATGCACTTAAAATCGAGAAGAAGCGTTATCAAAACTATTTTGTATGCTCCTCTTGCCGGTTTTACACCTTTATTCAGTGCTACTTGTTTGGAATACACGGAAAAAAAAGATCGAGATTTTGAACCGGGATATTTAGAACTATATAAAAGCGGAGAATTGAAGAGACGGGGGGAGCAGTTATGGGAGTTGATGGAAAGTTGTGAACTTTGTCCAAGAATGTGTGGCGTGAATAAACTTGATGGTGAAAAGGGTTTTTGTCAGGCGAACTCGCAGTTAGAGATTTCATCTTTTCATCCTCATTTTGGAGAAGAAAAACCGCTTGTGGGAAAAGGTGGTTCAGGGACTATATTTTTAACAAATTGTGGATTAAGGTGTGTATTTTGTATAAACTGGG
>DAOWAQ010000064.1 GCA_030634505.1 Calditrichia bacterium | reverse complement strand
GATAAACTCAGTGCTACTAATATGTTTAATATATATTTAAAAATATTGGTTATTAAGTCATGAAAGAATTTGAGATTAAGTCAAACTTTTCTGAATTTATCGGGTCGATTGATCGCATTAATAACAACGAATATCCCCTTAGCAAAGGGGATTACCACATAGTGGTGGCTATGCCATAGGGTTGTAAATATGAACATTTATCCAAAAGGGAAAGGGAAAAACATCCCCCTTACCCCCTTTCATAAGAGGGAATTAGCAGTATTTATTTTATTCTGCTGTTTGACTATTACATTAAACGGTCAGAGTCTTGCACAATTGGAACTAAAATTTCTAAATATAAATCAATTACTCAATACTGAGCTAGCAAAATATGATTCACTAAATACGGTACACAATAACATGATTTCTGCGATTGACAAAGAAAAACAAAAAGATGCAGCAGATGAAGAAAAAATCACCAATATGCTGGCATCTACTGTTGTTATATCAAACCAGGTCAAAGAGCAACAAATTAAAATTGATAGAATCGAAAATGATTTGGAATCCATTAAAAAATCCCTGGATAAAAAATATGCAGCAATTATCGACTCATTAAAAACGCTTGAAAATTCAAGTGAATATTCAGGTAATAAAGAGTTCTTGAAATCTCAAATATTATACTATATTGAGAAAAGATTGCTGGTGGCGCCAAAAATTTATTCACTTTCATTCGATGCACAGAAACTTATCCAATATAAGTCATCATCAAAAGGTGACACATTAGAGCAGAAAATTTATAAAGAATACTTAAGTAATGCATTGTCAGAAGTCAATACACAAGCGGAACAATTAACACTTTTAAAAGATGAAATTGAAGAGATAGTTTTTCTTCAAAATGAAACATTTGATTTTATTGAAGATATTGATTCTGATATCCCATTTAATCCAGTAATTCAATCTTCAGAAAAGTCTGCAGGAGATGAAAACGTTTTTCTGGGTGGAGACCCTCGCGTTTCAGATAATCAATCATCGAAAATTTATTTCCAGGCCAATTCTTATCTGCATATATTTAATCAACTTAAAACATCTTCAGAAGTCGACGTCCAATCACCATGGCAGACACCTACGGATACAATTCCTGCCAATCTTACCTTCCAGCAGTATCTGAATTTACTTGTTGAAGTTGACAAAATGCTTCAAGACTATAAAATAATACTAAAGCACAAGCTGGAATTTAATTAATGATACGATTATTTTTTTTTATCTTTCTTGGTAAAATCTTAATTGCTCAAATATTCTGGACGGCTTCAGGGGAGACAGGATATTACAATTCGTCTGGAAATTTTCTGCAATCGGAAGAAGAAATTTTAACAAGATTAAATCTTAAAGCCGGTTATAATTATAAAGCAAATAAGAACGTTGGAAAAATTGATTTTCAATTGCGTCCTGAAATTTATGGGTTTAAAAATAAATTGCAAACAACAAAAATTGGGATTGATGGATTTTATTCTCATTTGGGAAAAGAATTTGACTGGACGTTCAGAATTGCTATCAATCAGTATTTTTTTTCCGGTGACATTGAAGACTTTTCCTACGATTCTTTTTTATTAAATGGTCAAATATTATGGCCTTTTAAACCTCAAATAACAATTGATACCAGAGCCGGATTTGCTTATCGAAATTTTAATCAACGTGATGCTTTAAGTTTAGATATTTTATTTTCAGAGATTGATTTTGTTTATTCCTACAATTCATTTACAAAATTAGCTGGTGGATTATATTTCGAAAAATTCGAATTAAAGAAAAGAATTAATTCTTTTTTTGATTTTGCAAAATCCAATAATAATGGAACTCGAATTGGTCCAATTATAAGGATAAATCACACCAGGAATTTTGTTTTCTCTTTGGATTATCAATTTTTAATTCATGATTCCGGTATCACAAATTATCCATCATATGACCAGTGGTTGAGAATAGTTGGAGGGAAAAGCATCATCAAAAATTTGACAGCCTTTATTTTGATTGACTATTACAAAAGGAATTTTGAATATAAAACAGAGAATAATGTAACTGAATTATTGTATTCACCGGTCAATGTTGAGAATCGTATTTTTTTAAAGTTATCAAATAAAGTAAAATCCAATCAGAAAATATATTTAAAAGTGGGTTATTTTGATGAAAAATTGTTTTACAGGGATTATTCGCTTTCCGGTTGGAAAGGTTACATAGGATTTGAAATAAAGGGATAAAATAAATATCTGGTTACGAAGATTATCTCCGTAACCAGAGAACTCTAATTTTCTACTTACCCATTTCAGCAAGAAGTTTTTCGATTTCATCCATCACCTTATTCATTTTAGCGATAGCCAGAGTAAAAGGTTCATCCGATGTCATATCGATTCCTACTTTCTTTAAAGTTGGTATAGCATAATCTGAACTACCACTGGAAAGGAAATCGAGATATTTGCTTACCATTTCGGGACCACCCTGACGCATTTTTTCTGCCAACGCCTGTGCAGCCATGAAAGATGTACTGTATTGAAATACATAAAAATTGTAATAAAAATGTGGTATATAGGCCCATTCAATAGCATACAAGTCATCTATTACCGTAACACCCTCATCATGACCATAATATCTTTTTAAAATCTCCATATAAATTTCAGTAAACTTATCACCTGTTAATGCTTCACCTTTTTCAGCCACTTCATGAATTTTTAGTTCGAATTCTGCAAACTGTGTCTGTCGGAACATGGTTGTTCGGAAACTTTCTAGATAATTTCCCAATAAAGCAAGACGCTGTTCCGGATCACTTTGTTTTTTCAATTCATGGTCCATTAACAAAGCTTCATTGGCAGTTGATGCTACTTCTGCAAGGAAGATTGGATAATCTGAATTAACATAGGGCTGTCTTGTATTTGAAAAATAACTATGCATGGTATGACCTAATTCATGTGCTAAAGTGCTCATATCATTATATTTACCATTATAGTTCAACAAGATATAAGGATGGATAGCATAAGCGCTTCCCTGAGAATATGCACCTGATCGTTTACCGGTATTGGGATAAACATCAATCCATCTGTCATTAAATGCTTTATCCAAAGTCTTAACATATTCTTCACCCAATGCTGCTAATGATTTCTTGACAACTTCTGTTGCTTCATCATAAGTATATTTTAGATCTACATTTTTAACCAACGATGGATACATGTCATAATAATGCAGCTCATCGATTCCCAACATTCTTTTACGCAGTTTTAAATAACGATGCAAGGTTGGAAGATTTTTGTTAGTATTTTCAATTAATTTATAATATACTGAAGTCGGTATATTATTGTTGTCTAAAGCTCTTTCAAGGCATGAATCATAATTTCTGGCATTTTTATAAAAAATATTTTTCTTAACTTCACCATATAATTGTGCGCCAAAAGTACGGCGAAAATCATTCAATGCACCAAAAAATGCTTCGAATACTTTTATGCGATCTTCTCGTACACCTGTTGCCCGCTTACCTGCATATCCTGCAGCATCCAATCTTACTTCTTTGCCATCAGAGAGTGTAATTGTTGGACGTGGCATATCTGCATTAGTGAATATTCCGTAAATGTCCTGTGGAGTACCTGACAAATTACCAGCTTCTGCTACAAGTTTTTCTTCAGATTCTGATAAAGTATGTGCTTTTTTACGTTGAATATTATCAATAAACTGGCGGTATTTATCAAGTTTTGGCTCATCTTTAAAAAACTTTGCTATTTTTTCTTCCTGTATCGCTAAAATCTCGGGATCAAAATATGCTGAAATTTTATTCAATTCGGTATTTACCTGTTGCATTTCCCCTTCCATGGCCTGTGGCTGCGATTCACGTTTGTCCTGATCTGAAAACATATGTGCATATATGTAGAGTAGGACAAATTCTTTTTCAACATCATGATAGTATTCCAGTGCTTCAAACATTGATTCAGCAGAATCACCTAATTTGCCTTTATAATCACCAATCTTGGCAAATTTTCCACTTATAGCTTTTTTACCCTTTTCCCAGTCACTTTTTGATTCAAATAAATCGGCTAAATTCCATTTGTACTTATCATCAATTTCACTTCTGGTTTTGTCTTTTGGCGCTGCACTAATGTCATTCATAAAAAATCCTGTTGTTAATAATATAATTCCTGTAAGCATAAATGTTCTAATAAATAAAGTAAATCTCATAAATCCTCCTTTTTTATTCCTAAAAATTAAATGTTGTTCTAATTTATTAAGAATTGAATCAGCAAAAGTTAATAAATAAAATAATAAGTTGAAATAAAAGATTTAAATCAAAACACCAATTTTCTTAATATATATTTTAAAACTTTACACTGAAACAATGATATTTTATCTTCATTTTTATGGATTGTGTTTATTACGTAAAATTCTATTTATTGTTTAAAAAATTATTGAATTATAAATACAACCACAAAAAGAATAATGGCAATACACAACCTGCTATTGTTAACCAGGCGCCTCTACCCGTAATTCCTTGCTTACCCTTTAAAACAAACAATCCTGTTATCGCCAGAACAGCTAATGAAATCGCATATATATCCGCTACATAAGTCCATATTTTTTTGGGGTGGTTTAAATGCAGAAAATTCATTTCATAAATCAAAGGTCGGGTTTTCACAATTTCCTGAACCACTTCACCTGAAACTATATTTACATCAATAGTATTGTCCTTTAGAAATATCCTTAAAATATTGGGCTCTGGCCTAAAGGTGGTTTTATATACAAGTGGCAGAGATAATTTATTTAAAATATCTTTTACCGTAATATCAATTTTTGGGGAAGAGAAATCTACTTTTCCAATATTTGATTTTATATGAGAAATCTCATAATTCGGATTCCAATCCTGTACATGATTTACAACAAATCCGGAAATTGCATATATTAGTGTTAATCCAACGGCGAGGTAACCTAAGTCTCTATGAATTACCCGATTCCATTTACGAATTATTTTTCCGTTCAAAAATTTCTATCCTAATTATAACTTTTTTCTATTCAGTACTAATAAGTCTAATAATATTAGCTTTTAATTTCAGCGCCAAGACCTTTGATTCTCCAGATTGTCATTGGACCTGTTACTGAAGTAGAATCAAATTCCATGTCTTTTTCTTCTGCCTCATGCGCCAGGTATCTAATCGTCTGTTCTTTGGTCAATTCCATCTTCTCGACAATGCCCTCAACCAATGCTTCACTTCCTTTTGCACTAAGTGGAAATACAATTTCTCCATCTTTGACTTTGATTTTTATTTTTTCAAATTCTTTATCCCCTGATAAATCAACCCAACAACCTCTTTTCGGACAAACTTCAACAATCGTACCTGAAAGTAATACTTGTTTTCCTTCATATTTTTTGGGCGACGCCATTATTTCTGATAACAATGTCTGCTCCGTAAGTGTGATACCTTTTCCATAAACACCAACCGGATTTTCTTTTTCTAAAGCTGTTTTTTCTGATTGTGCTGATACTTCTAAACTCTTTTCCTGATTTGACTCATTTTTCGAGCAGCCCAAGAATAAACTAGTAACTAAAATAAATGATAAAAACATTCTGAACATCTTTGCCTCCGATATGATATATTTAATTTGTTGGATTAATTATTATGTTAGTTTTAGAATCTTCTGCGGCGAGTTTTACTTCCTTGAGTTGGTCCTACATGAACATCACAAGTTTCTGTTGGTTTGAATTTCACATTAAACAATTCTTCAATCTTCTTGGGACAATAGGGAGTTGGAAGTTTTTTAGTCTCCTTACAAATTTTAATCTTCAAAACATTTACTGCTTCTTTAAATTCAGCCGGCGGAAAATTAAGAGAATCATATACAGTTTTAACAAATTGTCCCCAAAAAGGAAGAGCGACAACTCCGCCAGCCATTCCACTACCCAGCGTTAGTGACGGATCATCAAAACCTACCCACACACCGGCAACCAAATGCGGCGTGAATCCAACAAACCAAGCATCAGTAAATTCATTTGTTGTGCCGGTTTTTCCCCCGGCAGGTCCATAAAATTTATAATCTCTGCGAACAGGATATCCAGTCCCTCTCTTCATCACATCTTGTAGCATATCTGTCATAATATATGCTGTTTCTTTTGATAAAACCTCCTTATGCTCAGACCTTTGTTGATAAATAACATTGCCGGTTTTATCTTCTATTCTTAATATTGAAATGGGTTTTACATATACACCGTTGTTACTAAATGTCGCATAAGATGCCACCAAATCTAACGGAATAACTTCAGAGGTACCTAATGCCAGAGAAGGTACAGGTCTGATTGGTGTACTGATTCCCATTCTTTTTGCATATTGAGCAACTATTCTTGGTCCAATTTCCTGAATCAATCTGATAGATATAAGATTTTTTGAATTTCTTAAAGCTACCCTTAAACTCAATAACCCCGAAACTTTTTCATTATAGTTTTTAGGTGTCCAACGACTACTATCAGGGTTAATGAACACAACGGGCTGATTATAAAATTCATCTGCCGGAGTATAACCGTTATCAATAGCAGCCGTATATAAAAATGGCTTAAAAGCAGAACCTGGCTGTCTTTTCATTTGAGTAGCTCTATTCCATTTGGAATCGTTAAAATCTCTACCACCTATCATAGCTAATATATGTCCATTCTCTGGTTCAATGCAAAGAAAGGCTATTTGTAGTTTTGTCATCTCTGTAAAAGCCGAATCAGACATTTCCTTTTTTAATTTTCTTAATGCTTTTTGATTCCTTGCCCGATTTTCCATTTTAACTATATTTGAATCAACTGCTTGTTCCATGTATTTTTGAATTTCGGTGTTAAGTGTTGTATATACCCGAAGACCATCTTCATATACATTTACCCCTAATGAATCCTGTAACTGATTTAGCTGTTTTCTAATATATTCTGTAAAGTATGGTGCAATTACATCATCATCCTGTGCAGGGTCTAAATTCAATGGAATATTTATTACAGTATCATATTGAGTTTTTGTCAAATATCCAACATTAAGCATTGAGTTTAGTACCACATTTCGTCTGGCAAATGCACGTTCCGGGTTATTAATCGGATTATAAAGTGACTGTCCCTTAAGGACGCCTATTAATAAAGCACTTTCTTCGACAGTGAGCTCCTCAACATCTTTAGAAAAAAAGTTTCTGGCAGCCGACTGTATTCCAAATGAATTACTACCGAAGAAATTTATGTTAAGATACATTTCTATAATTTCTTTTTTCGAATATGTCCTTTCAATCTGAATAGAAGTAAAAATCTCTTTGATTTTTCTTACCCACGTCCGTTCAAGTCCAAAGCCAACATTTAAATTTCTAGCCAATTGCATTGTCAATGTACTGGTGCCTTTTGCTTTTTCAAACTTGACTATGGACATAACAATTGATCTGAAAATACCTTGAATATCCACACCCCAGTGATCAAAAAACTTTCTGTCTTCAGTCCCCAGCAGGGCTTGAACTAAATGCTCCGGAAATTTTTCATAAGGAGTGATAGAGCGATTTTTCGTATAAAAACTTTTAATGATTTCGCCGTCCTGGGAATAAACATGAGTTGCTAATGCCGGATCAATTTGTTCCAACTTAGTTAAAGAAGGCAAATCCTGGGTAAGAAAAAATAAATAGATTATTATTGCTGCAAGGGTAGCAAAAGATGCCGTTAAATAAATATATTTCTTCCGATTCTTTTTGCTATCAGAATTATTCGTTTTCTCAACATGTGAAAACTTTGTAATAGTTGTTGCATCTCTTTTTCTTCTTTTCATTGGGAACCAAAATTGAAAAAATGTATTAAAATAATTTAGCGTTTAAGGTAAAGAATTTGAAATTTTAACGCAAGAGTAAACAAACTCATTAAAACTTATTTCACATGTTAGCAATGAACTTGTTATTACCTTAAACAGTTAATAAATTACCGATTTTAATGAATAAATAACTATGAAATTTGTACTTTTATTTTTTTCTATACTTTTGATATTGTCAGGATGTTCCCCAAACCAGGTTAAAAAACAACCTGAAATTGATAAGTCTCAAAGATTAAAGGCTCGTGATCATTTTACTGAAGGCATGTTTAAAGAGCTCGAAGGTGAAAATGAAAAGGCTTTAGTTGAATATTATGATGCTTTGCTGTACGACTCTACTTCTTTTACTATTTTTAACCGAATTGCACAAAATCACATTTTACTCGGACGTTTTGAGAGTGCCTTAATATATTTAAATAAGTCTAATAAAATTTCTCCTGATAACATTGAAACACACCGTTTAATGGCTACATGTTTTTATCGTCTTAAAAAAGACAATGATGCGATTAGTCACCTGGAAAACATTCTGAAGATCGATCCATTTGATGAAGATTCAAGGAATATGTTGATTCTGCTTTACAGAAAAGCCCAAAATTATTTAGGTCTGGCAGAACAATATGAAAACATTATGAACATTTATGGTGATGATGAAAATCTCGTTCGAAAGACTTCTGCTATTTACTTAAAAAACGGTGATAATGAGTCTGCAAAAATTTTATTCTTAAAATACCTGGAAAGTGATTCAACCAATTCAAGTATGTGGTATAGTCTCGCAAGATTGCACGAACTTGATGGTGAAATTGATATGGCCATTGATGGCTATCTTAAATCATACAAATATTCAATTAGTATTAATGAATCTGTTGAAAGACTACATGTATTATACAAACAAAAAAATCAATGGCAAGATATATTATCTTTGTTTGCCCCGGTAGTTTCTAAAGATTCTGCCAACTATTCCGCTAGATTAGCAATTGCTGAAGCTAATTATTATCTGGAAAACAAAGAATTGGCAAAGAATACTTTACTGGAATTTAATAAAATAAAAAGCTTTCAATTTCCAGGATTTAATTCGCTCGGTAGAATTGAATTTGAAGATAAGAACTATTCTCTTGCAAAAAAAT
>DAOWAQ010000205.1 GCA_030634505.1 Calditrichia bacterium | reverse complement strand
GAAAAGCGGAATCAGGCAATATTAAAAATAGCTTTGGGAACAGGAATTACAATTGTTGTTATTTTTGGATTTTATTTTATGGGTGAAGCTTTTAAAACACATTATCATGAACATGATCATGTGAGTTTCATCTCTGAAGAAGAGCATTTACTGCATGAAATAAAGGTACATCAAAAATTAGAAAAAATGTCAGATCAGGAACTTGCTGATTTTTTAGAAAAAAATAATGATGTAACTTCATTACATCACCAATTTGATGCGGAAGAAGATAAATATATTCGACTAAAAATTGCAGTAAGAATTTCTGAAATTAACAAAAAAGTAGGTTTACAATTATTATTGGACTTGTTAAAGATCTGTAATCTTCCTTTTTTGCAGGAAGAAATAGTTGTACAATTAAGAAATTCAACAGATCAGAATTTTGGATTTGATCCAAATAACAGTACGGAAGAAAATGAAATAGCATTAGAAAAATGGACAGAATATTTAAAAAACTAAATTTATAGTGAATTATACAATTGTTATTCCTCAAAATATTTTTCAAAGAATATAATGTGAAAACTAATTATTATTTCTATGCTGTTAATATTTAATATAAATTCCGGGTGTTCAATACTGCTCAGACATTAAATTTCCGCAATGTAAACTTAGAATTAAAGTCAGCAGTTCTGAATGAAAATTTTGAATGTGCACTGCGGGGAGGCAGCTATGGTATGTGCACAGGTTATAGGTAGTGATGTAATTAATATCTTCGGAGGTAGGATAAACTTTTACTTATAATTTCGATTATTTCTCAATACTAAAACTAGATTTATATATACCTAGTTTTTTTGAATTACTATCTTTTATTTTCACAGCAAGATTGTAATCTCCGAAAGGTAACTCAATTTCAATTTTCTGATTGATATCATTTTCAACGTCAGTAATTTTCCTGTCAAATGATTTCCTGTATACCTCCCTAAAGTCACTGTTAAATACAATAATATCTTCTATATAATTAACGATACTGTTTTTGTTCGCTGTAAACTCATCAACAGCAACAGAGTAAACTATAGTTATACCGGAATTATTAGAAATGAAACCCATTTCCAGATCTTCAATGGGTTCTGCATCATAATAATGTTCGAATTTTATTTCGTTATTATAAATAAAATTTGTTTCTAGATAAGGTATCCAGGAGTTGTCTCTCCGGCTAAAAAATCCATCACCATATCTTTGGCGTGATAAATCTCCCCCACTAATGGCATTGCCATAAATATTCGTCATAAATTGTTTAACAAGAAAATCTACTCCATATTTATAGTATGTCCATTCTTCTGTGTGCCACCCTGCGACGGAGCGTGCATCCGGTTCACCGTATTTTATATATAATTCACCGCGGGCATCCCATGGTGCATGATCCCAGCCATAACGCAGGTGTTGATCCGGTAAATATTTCATATGAGAATAATTCCAAAATGACGAAAAATGAGATTGAGCATATAAAACACGCCGTTCAAATTCTTCTTTTGCTTCATTCTCTTTAGTTGTTGGAGTTGGATCACTCCATTTCCATGATTTTCTTAACCACTCCTTTTTATCATATTCATTGGAAAGACCAAAATATTCCTGGAATTTATCTGTATCCAGAATGTGCCATAGTGCAAAATCAGTAATTTCCTCTTTGCTCCAATCATTATCTTTCCTTAACATCGATTTATACTGTTCATACCGATGGGTGTTTAACCATGAAAAAAGTCCGCTATCTTCATCTTCTTTAGCCTGTTCAATTTTATCTGCTTTGTATAATAAATTCAGGGTCTTTTTTGAAATACCGGATTTTTCAATTTCCTCTTGCGTTGTATCAATATTTCGAAGATATGCTATTACATCTTTCGCAATAATACCAAGATCTTCATCATTAGTCAGATTCTTTAAAACCGGAATTGCACTTTTGTCATTTAGTCTTCCAAGTGCCAAAGCAGCCCGATTTCTTATATCTGTGTTTTGAGAATTGAGAGATTCTTTTAAAAATGGTTTATATTGCTTCATTCCAGTAACAAACAGTTCTTCAGCAATTGTAATTTGATGAATTATGGCATCATCAGCCCAGGGACTGTTGGGAAATTTATTTACTACTTTATCAAATTGTATAAATGCGTCCAATTGCTTATCGGGTATTTTCTCGAGACAATATCCAATCCAAAAATGAGCATCATCCTCATATCGGCTTTGGGGATATATATCAATAATTTCTTCCAATTTCCTTATAGCTTTATTCCATTGTTGTTTAATGCAACAGGATTTGGCTTCAATATATTTTTCTTCAGCGGTCTCATCGTCTTTGGAATAGCCATTCGTTTCAAATAGAATTGATATAATAAATACACCTAATAATATTCTAAACATTTTTATTTTTCCTCACCTTCTTCTATAATGGAATCATAATTATTATTTGATTCCTGAAATCTGATTAAATCTTTTTGAAATTTTTTGGCGTCATCCAGTAATCTGGAATCATCTATTATCAAATTGAATGCAGCCATTGACTGGCCCATCTCTTCTGAAGGGATGTTAGAAACCTCATACAACAAAAGTTCCATTTTACTGAGGAATCGTAGAATTTTGGGATCCTTTTGTCTTAATGCAATTTCATGAATAATAAATGTTTTGATCAGCAGTTTTTGGGCAATACTTTTGTTAAACTCAACATCTGCCCTGTTTAATGATGTATTTATATCAATATTTTTAATTTCCAAAAGCAACAATTCAGCTGCCTGGAAATAGTAATTAATATATTCTACTTCAGCTTTAGAAATTGGTCTGGTGAAATAATCAGGGTTAACATTGTTGGGTACAATAATTTCTGTTTGTGGATAAAAAATAAACCGGCCGATAAAGATTCCAATTAAAATTAATCCTACAACTTCTGCAATTCTGATGCGTAAAGATCTTTCCCAAAAAAATGACTGAATAGTTTTGATTAATAGTTTGGTTAATTTTTCATCGTGTGATGAATCTGTAAATTCCAATGAAAGGTCTTTGTGATATTTTGCTAAAAGTTCAGAATTCGGCTTACTCCTTTTTCTTATTTTTATTTTGTTATGTAAAATATAAAATTCATCTAATCGTTTCGGACATGTTGAACATGATTCCAAATGAGTTTGAAAGGACATTTTTTCACTATCTCCCAAATCACCGGTTACATAATCAATAAAATATTTTTCGAAATCGCAGGTCTTCATCATTTTTCTGATTTCTTATAAGTATGTTTTAATTTATGAATACCCCTGTGTAAATGAACTCTGACCGTATTAATATCACATTCCAGAATTTCAGAAATTTCCTTGGTTGATTTATCATGAAAATATTTTAGCACAATTGCAGAATACTGATTTTCAGATAAATTATTTATAGCATTATCAAAAACATCATCCCATAAATCAATTGCTGTATTATCATTTAAAATGTCAGAAAGGGTTGACTGAATTTTGTTTTGTTTATCAAGCATGGATTTTCTTTTCCTTAAATAATCTATGCTGGTATTGATTGCAATTCGATATAACCAAGTTTTAAATTCAGCTTTTTGATTAAAAAAATTCAAATTTTCATAAGCTTTCACAAACACATCCTGAGCCGCATCTTTAGCTTCTTCGTAATTACCAAGGTAATCGTAAACGAGGAAAAGAATATTATCCTGGTACAATTCAACCAATTTCCCAAAAGCATTCTTGTTTCCTTTAATCGCTTGTCTGATAAATTTCAGATCCGAAGCCATGTAACCTCTTTAATCACTATATTAGACGAAACAAATCTATAATTCATTTACATATATTTTTTTATTATGAGTAATAATAATTTAATTGAATTTGCAATCCGAAAATACTGAATTATTGCACCAAAAACATAACTTTTTTGTTATTAACAATATTTGTTATTATTTTAAATCGTTTATTTGTTAAATTAATGTAAAGTAAAAATAATCTTGAAAATGTTTAAATAAAATTATAATAAATTGAGAATAGTAGAAAATAAACTCCGGTTAATCCAATAAAATGAAATATGCTCATATAATATTATTATTACTTATTATTCATTCATGCGAAGCACCGAGGAATAATCCACTGGATCCGTCCAATCCGGATAATATTTATCATACGATCAATGGTTTTATTAAATCACAAGATACACAAAAAAAATCAATAAGTGACGTATCAGTATTTTGGAAGAATCAAAATATAATCACAAAAACCGATACGAGTGGCTTCTATTCTATCGAAATTACCGGGCCGGAAAATGGTTGGCTATATTGTGAAAAGGAAGGTTTTTGGGAAGACTCTACAAAAATAGTCTGGGAAAAATCTAAATATAAATCAGCAGATTTTTTTCTGAATTCAATCGCTTCGCCTGATTCTCTGAAGATATTTAGTAATATTTTAAATCGGCATGGTACATT
>DAOWAQ010000142.1 GCA_030634505.1 Calditrichia bacterium | reverse complement strand
TGATTTTCCTGTTTGGATGATTCAAATGCTTGATAAGGAAGCAAGAAGAGTGGGAGTTACCCGACAATCGATTATAAAGGTATGGCTTGCTGAACGATTAAAAGAGTCAACAATTTAATTTATTCTGTATTGTATTAACAAAATAAAAACTACAATAAGTAAAATAATTTTACTTTTTGAAGAAAATAACATTTCAATTTTACAAAAATGAAATTCTATTAATTTTATTGATTTCTGTTATTTGTATTCTTATAATGATTATGATATAAAATTATTAAAGAGATAAAGGAGTTTGTCATGATTGATTTTTCTTTATCAGAAGAACAAAAAGCGTTACAAGGCCTGGCACGCGATTTCGCCAGAAAAGAGATTTTACCCAAAGCCGCACATCATGATGAAACCGGAGAATATCCCCACGAAATTCTTCAAAAAGCATGGGAAATTGGTCTAATGAATGTGCACATTCCGGAAAAATTTGGTGGATTAGGTTTAGGCGCTTTAGACGGTTGTATTACTGCGGAGGAAATCGCTTATGCCTGTACAGGTATCGGTACAGCCATGGAAGCCAACAACCTGGCAGAGGCACCATTGATAGTTGCCGGTAATGAAAATCAAATGAAAAAATATTTTGAACCTATGATTGAAAAATATACACTGGCGGCTTATTGTGTTACGGAAGCAAGTGCCGGGTCAGACGTGCAGGGTATAAGAACCACTGCGGAAAAGAAGGGTGATAAATATATCATCAATGGTGAAAAAATGTGGATTACTAATGCCGGTGTTGCAGATTGGTTCTTTGTTTTGGCCTATACCGATAAATCAAAAGGATACAAAGGTACGTCAGCATTTATTGTTGATGCTAAATCCTCAGGAGTTGAGGTCGGTAAAAAAGAAATTAACATGGGACAGCGTGCCTCCGATACTCGTGGAATATCTTTCACCAATGTTGAAGTTCCACAAGAAAATCTGCTTGGAAATGAAGGAGATGGCTTTAAAATTTCAATGACTGCTTTTGATCACACACGACCATTAATTGCATCGGCAGCGACTGGATTGGCTAAAAGGGCTATGGAAGAATCGATAAAATATGCCAAAGAAAGACAGACATTCGGAAAGCCTATCTTTAAGCACCAAGCAGTGAGTTTTATGATTGCAAATATGGCACAGAATATAGAGGCAGCAAGATTACTTACCTGGAAAGCATCATGGATGATCGATAATAAAATTCGTAATACTAAATATGCTGCCATGGCTAAAGCTTTCGCCGCCGATATGTGCATGCAAGTGACTACGGACGCAGTGCAAATTCATGGCGGTTATGGTTACAATAAAGAATATCCTGTTGAAAAATTAATGCGCGACGCTAAGATTTTTCAAATTTATGAAGGTACGAGTCAGATTCAGCGACTAATCATTTCAAAAGAGATATTTGAGAGATAGAATTAATTTTATAAATATCATAAGTACTTTTCTATAATTTATATTGTAAAAATGTATTGTTGTAACATTACCTATAAATTACCATAAATAGTAAATATGTAAATATTTAACTCTAATATTTACAATCGGCTAAAGAATGTATAATTTACTGACGAAACTAATTAAAAATTGAATTATTTCATATCCTGAACAGGTTGTCATTTCATAGAATTAACTTGATTTTTAATTAGCAGGAAATTAAATTGGGGCATTATTTCCATAAACTTCATATAAATAAAGAGTTATCCTACCAAACTTCTTTGGAGTATAAAATGAAAAATTCACAGACTGTTTTTCAAAAGTTAATAGTTGTGATATTATTTATTAATTTGCTGTTCACCTTTTCCATATTCGGTCAGCAAGTCAGTGCAGAATTTATGTCATCTCTGGAACCAATCTCGCTTAGCACGGGAGAAAAGGTCGAAGATGGTGTTCGTGGCGTTATGTATCACAACGGTAAATTATATGTAACAAATGTCTGGGCAGGTATTCAGTGTGTTAATGTGGATGATATAAGAAATCCTAAAGAAATAGGTAAATATGAAACCGATCATAGACCGCATAATATTTTTGTTGGGGAAAATTATTGTTATGTATCGGATGAACTTGAAGGTATAACAATCCTGGATGTTACCGATCCCCAAAAACCAAGAAAAGTTGGTAAAATTGAAACACTGGGTAACGCATTTTGGGTTGAAGCACAATATCCATTTGTTTACGTAGCGGAGGCGGATTTTGGTGTTCAAGTTTATGACGTAACTGAATTAAATAACCCGGTAAGGCTTGGTGGGTTTGATACAAATGGTTGGGCATGGTATCTAACCGTAAGAGAAAACCTGGTTTATGTTGGAGATAAAAATGGTGGACTGCAAATTCTTGATTTTTCTGATAAATCAAATCCGGTTCGATATGGCCAATACAAAAACCTGAATTTTGCTAAAACCATTTTTGTAGATGAAAATTATGCTTATATTGCCAATGGTGCTCAGGGAATGACTGTTTTGGATATAAGTAATCCTAAATTCCCTTCTCTGGTAAGTACCTATGCTACCAATGGTTATATCTTTGATTTATTCAAAGCAGGTAAAAATGTTTATTTAGCGGATGAAACTAACCAAAGGTTAGAGATATTAAATGTTTCTAATCCCAAAGAGCCCGAATTACAGGGTTACTATCAGGCTGAGGGAAAAGTTTATTCTGTTTGGAAAAAAGATGTTTATGTATTTGTTGCTGCAGATGACAAAGTTCTTTTACTGCGACATAATAATCCACCGACATTGGCTGTAATCGAAGATCAAACTGTGGATGAAGTTGCAACTTTAACCATTACTCCGGTAGCTTCAGAGCCTGATGGAGATGCGATTCATTTTGAAGTCAAAAATTTACCTGAAGGAGCAACGTTTGATAGTTTGAAAGGATTTATTAACTGGACTCCTACATATGAACAATCCGGAAGATATAAAGATATCACCATAACTGTTATAGAAGAAACAGATACAAAATTATCAGCATCACGAACTTTTTCAATCAAAGTAAATCATATAAATCGTCCACCTGTGATGGCGCAGATAGCAGACACAAGTATACATGAAAATATGCTGTTAGCTTTTGGAATTGGCGAAGGCAGTGATCCTGATAAAGAAGATAGTGGGAAACTAATATATAAAGCAGAAAATTTGCCGCAAGGGGCAGTTTTTGATCCTGTTACCCGGAAATTTTCGTGGACGCCAACGTATGAACAGTCTGGCATTTACACAATAGATTTTGTAATTGAAGATCCGGTTGGAGCTATGGACAGAGATGCTTCAACAATCACAGTCAATCATGTTGACAGGAAGCCGGAAATCATTGCTATTGAAAGTATAAATTTTAATGAAAATGAAAAATTCAGCGTTCAGGCGAAAGGTTCGGATCCAGATAAAGAAGACCAAAATGCAATTTCATTCAAAGCAGAAAATTTACCGCAGGGAGCATTATTTGATGTTACAACGCAAGTGTTGACCTGGATTCCTACTTACGATCAGTCGGGTGTTTATAAAGATGTGATATTAATTATGAAGGCTGGTAAATTATCCGATTCAACGAAATTTAATTTGACAGTTAATCATGTAAACCGTCCACCAGAATTAAATGCAATTGCTAGCCAAAATGTTAATGAAAATAATAACTTAAAATTTTCTGTTTCAGGATTTGATGGTGATGTAGAAGACGAAGGAAAGCTAATCTTTTCTGCTATCAATTTGCCAGATGGTGCTGTGTTTAATACAGATTCGTTATCTTTTTCTTGGATTCCAACATATGAACAATCCGGAGATTATGATAATCCCACTTTTATTGTTACAGATATTGAGGGATTAAGTGATTCACAGTCTGTAAAGATTGCTGTAACCCATGTAAATAGACCGCCGGTATTAAATGAATTACAAGAATATACTGGAAATGAAAATGTTGCCATCAATTTAAATATTACAGGCTCTGATCCCGATGTTGAAGATAAAACTAAACAGGTTTATTCTGCCGTTACTTTACCTGAAGGTGCTACTTTTGTGGATCAAAATTTTTCATGGACTCCGACTTATGATCAATCAGGAAAATATACGGTTTCATTCACTATTACTGATGGAATGTTAAGCGATAGTAAATCAATGGATTTTACAGTAAATCATGTAAACAGGCCACCAGTTTTAAATGAGCTGCAAGCATTTGCAGGAGATGAAAATGTTGCTATCAATATAAATATTGCCGGTTCAGATCCTGATGTTGAAGATAAAAGTAAACAGATATATTCAGCGGTTTCTTTACCGGAAGGTGCTACCTTTGTGGATCAAAATTTTTCATGGATTCCGACTTATGATCAATCAGGAAAATATACAGTGTCATTCTCTATTACTGATGGAGTATTAAGCAATAGTAAATCAATGGATTTTACCATAAATCATGTAAACAGGCCGCCGGTTGTTGAGGATATTGTTTCGCAAAATGTAAATGAAAACAAAGAATTGATCTTTACTATTACAACCAATGATCCGGATGTTGAAGATAGTGGCAAACTTAAGTTATCCGCTACAAATTTACCAGAAGGTGCTGTTTTTGATCCTTTGACTCGGAAATTTTCATGGACTCCGACATATGAACAATCCGGAATTTATAAAATAGATTTTGTAATTGAAGATCCGGTTGGAGCTTTGGACAGAGATGCTTCAACAATCACAGTCAATCATGTTGACAGGAAGCCGGAAATCAATGCCATTGAAAATTTGAATTTTAATGAAAATGAAAAATTCAGTGTTCAGGCAAAGGGATCCGATCCTGACAAAGAAGATCAAAATACCATTTCATTCAGAGCAGAAAATTTACCGCAGGGAGCATTATTTGATGCCACAACGCAGGTATTAACATGGACTTCAACATACGATCAGTCGGGTGTATATAAAGATGTATTATTAATTATGTCGGCGGGAAAATTATCAGATTCAACAAAATTTGATTTAACAGTTAATCATGTAAATCGTCAGCCGGAACTAGACGCCATTGCAGCCCAATTGGTTGATGAAAACAAAATCCTGAAATTTTCTATTTCTGGCTTTGATAATGATGTTGAAGATGAAAACAAACTTAATTTTTCTACCCAAAATTTACCAGAAGGTGCAGTGTTTAATTCGGATTCATTATTTTTTACATGGGTTCCGACATTTGAACAATCAGGAGAATATAATGACCTAACTTTTGTTGTAACTGACCCGGTAGGATTAAGTGATTCGAAAACAGTGAAAATTTCTGTAAATCATGTTAATCGTTCGCCGGTGTTAAACGATTTACAAGCCTATACTGGTGATGAAAATGTTGCCATCAGTTTAAATATTACAGGTTCTGATCCTGATGTTGAAGATAAAGATAAACAGGTATATTCAGCAGTTTCTTTACCGGAAGGTGCCACTTTTACCGGTCAAAGTTTTTCATGGACTCCCACTTTCGATCAGTCTGGACAATATACCGTAACATACACTCTTACTGATGGCGAGTTAAGTGATAGTAAATCAATGAATTTTACTATAAATCATGTAAACAGATTACCCGTGATAGATTCTATTGCTCAGCAGGTTGTGGATGAAAATATAATATTA
>DAOWAQ010000060.1 GCA_030634505.1 Calditrichia bacterium | reverse complement strand
GCTGCGTCAGGCTTTCGCCCATTGCGCAATATTCCTCACTGCTGCCTCCCGTAGGAGTCTGGGCCGTATCTCAGTCCCAGTGTGGCTGATCACTCTCTCAAACCAGCTATCCATCGTCGCCTTGGTAAGCCGTTACCTTACCAACTAACTAATGGAACGCAGGCCCATCCTTAAGCAATACCGATAAATCGGCACCCTTTGACTATCTTATCATGCAACAAAATAGTGTTATAAGGTATTAGTCCAACTTTCGCTGGGTTATCCCTCTCTTAAGGGCAGGTCGCCTACGCGTTACTCACCCGTCCGCCAGTATACTCATCTCGCCGAAGCAAAACTTTCCCCTTGACTTGCATGTGTTAAGCACGCCGCCAGCGTTCGTCCTGAGCCAGGATCAAACTCTCCATTGTATAAATGCTCAAAACTATCGCAAAATTACTCTAAAATTAATTAGGGCTTCTCTCTTGTCAATGAACTTCGTCTCATTTAAATACGTCACGTAATTTACAACCATTATTTTCCGTTCGCAACACTTCTTTCAATAATTTTTAATTTTTTTTTAAATAATTAATTTTAAGATATGGTTTTATTACTTTAAATATAATAGATAATAGATTTTTCTGTGTACTATCTATTCTCAATTAATTATATTATTTCTTGAATCAATTCACCCTTTTTCATTAATTTTGTTAAATTTAATTCTATACATAATTTGATTTTTACAGTACAGATTGGAGCGATTGATGCTAAATAATAAAATAATACTTATTACAGGTGGAACGGGATCTTTTGGGAAAAAATTTGTTGAGAGAATATTCAAAGATTATAATCCGAAAAAGATAATAATATATTCACGTGATGAATTTAAACAATTTGAAATGCGACAAAAATTTAAACAATTTGATTCCAATATACGGTATTTCATTGGTGACGTCAGAGATAAGGAAAGACTCTATCGGGCTTTCGATCAAGTTGACTATGTCATCCATGCAGCCGCATTAAAACAAGTTCCTGCTTGTGAATATAATCCATTTGAAGCTGTGAAAACAAATATTCAAGGAGCTGAGAATGTGATAAACGCGTCTATTGATAAAGGTGTAAAAAGAGTCATTGCTCTGTCCACCGATAAAGCAGTAAATCCGATCAATTTATATGGAGCTACAAAACTTGCTTCAGATAAAATATTTATTTCAGCCAATGCCTATGCCACACATTCTGAAACAGTTTTTTCTGTTGTGAGATATGGTAATGTTTCCGGAAGTAGAGGGTCTGTTATCCCGTTCTTTAATTCCTTAATTGATCAAGGAGCAAAAAAACTACCAATTACTGATTTGAGAATGACCAGATTTTGGATCACTTTAGATCAGGCAGTAGAATTAGTATTTCTAGCTATTGAAAAAAGTAAAGGCGGAGAAACCTATATTTCGAAAATACCTTCATTTAAAATAACAGACCTCGCTAAAGCAATGCTTCCTAAAGGAGATATTGAGGAAGTAGGTATTCGGGAAGGCGAAAAACTGCATGAGGTTATGATTACAGAATATGATTCATTTTCCACATACGAATATGATGATCACTATGTTATTTATCCAAATTTTGAATGGTGGAACTTAAACAAACACTTCACTAAAGGTGGTAAAAAGGTCAAAGAATTTTTTCAATATTCTTCTGATACCAACTCAAAATGGTTAGACGAAAAAGAACTAAAACTGAGGCTTACAGAAATTGAATTAAATAATTAGGATAACAATTTAATGAATGAATTTTTATCATACGGAAAGCAATGGATAGATGAAGATGATGTAGAATCAGTAATTCAGGTAATAAAAAGCAACTTCCTGACGCAGGGACCAAAAATTGAAGCATTCGAAAATGAAATCTGCCAATATTCCCAAGCAAAATATTGTGTTGCAGTGGCTAATGGGACTGCCGCGCTTCATTTAGCTGTTGCTGCTTTAGAAATAAAAGCAGGATCCGAAGGAATAACCTCCACAAATTCATTTCTTGCATCTGCTAACTGCCTGGAATATGATAATATAAAATCCATATTTGCTGATATCAACAAAGACACTTACGCAGTTGATGTAGCCACAATCAAAGACAAACTAACCGAAAAAACAAAAATAATTATTCCGGTTCATTTTGCTGGTCAAGCAGTTCCGATGAAAGAAATTTATAACCTTGTCAAAAATAAAAAAATTAGAATTATTGAAGACGCTGCACATGCCATTGGTTCACAATATTTGGATGGTAGCCCGGTTGGAAATTGTAAATATTCGGACATGACCATCTTTTCATTTCACCCGGTAAAAACAATAACTTCAGCTGAAGGTGGAGCAATTACAACAAACGATGAACAGTTATATAAAAACTTAAAAATCTTACGCAATCATGGAATGACCCGTGATGAAGATTTACTTTCTACAAACCCGGGACCTTGGTATTATGAAATGATTAAGCTAGGATTCAATTACAGAATGACAGATTTACAGGCTGCACTTGGAATCTCTCAAATTAAAAAAATCAATTCTTTTGTTAAAAGAAGAAGAGAAATAATAAAACAATATAATTCTGCTTTTTCGGAAAAAAAATGGTTAACTATCCCTTTTGAAAGATCCGGACTTGAATCCGCATTTCATTTATATGTATTAAAAATTAATTTTCAGCAATTGAGAAAAGACAGAATTCAGGTAATGGATGAATTAAAAAAGAAAAATATTGGGACCCAGGTTCATTATATTCCTGTGCACACACAACCCTATTATAGAAAAAAATATGGATACAACTGGGGTGATTACCCAATTGCTGAAGAATATTACCAACATGCACTCAGCATTCCACTTTATCCAAAAATGAGCGATTTGGATGTAAAATATGTCATTGACTCAATTAAAGGTTTAGCAAGTGAATGATAAAATAGCCATCATTCAGGCAAGAACAGGTTCCTCTCGCCTTCCAAATAAAATATTATTAAAAATTCTGGATAAAGAAATTCTTTTATTACTTATAGATCGTGTTATAGCTTCAAAACTCATCAACAAAATAATTATAGCTACTACAACCAATACTACTGATAATAAAATAGTTGACCTGGTTAAAAATTATCATCCAAAAGTATTAGTTTACCGTGGAGATGAAAACGATGTGCTCGACAGATATTATCAGGCTGCAAATGAATATAAAAGTAAGTACACTAATAATCTTGATATAATAAGAATTACATCCGATTGCCCGCTAATAGATCCAAATGTTATTGATTTACACATTATTGAATTCGATAAAAGAAACGTGGATTATTTATCTTCAAGAATTAACAAACGTACATGGCCTCATGGTATGGAAATGGAAATCTTGACATTTAAGTCTTTACAACAAGCATGGAGAAATGCAACCGAATCATTCGAAAGAGAACACGTAACACCTTATATTTACAAATCCAATCCAGAAAAATTTAAATTGTATGAATTTGGTTATGAAAAAGATATTTCCAATTACAGATTTACAATTGACTATGAAGAAGACTATGAGTTTGTAAAAGAAATCTTTGAAAAACTATATAAAAACAATGCTCTATTTACTTTAGATGAAATCATTCAATTACTGGAATCTGAGCCAGCTCTATTAAAAATTAATGCCTGCAGAATTAATCCTGAGATTTAATATTTATTATGAAAATAAAGTTTTATACTGAAGGTGGAAAAAACATAGGATTTGGGCACATCAACAGATGTTTATCCTTGGCTCAAGCATTTGATGAGTTAAACTATGAGTGTGAGTTTACTATTATGGGTGATGCTTCAATCCAAAATTTGATTACTTACTTTAAAGTAAAAATTTTTGATTGGATTTCTAATCAAGAACATTTATTTGAAGAATTAAGTAAAAATGATGTAGTAGTTATTGATTCATATAAAGCTCCTGCAATATTAATAAATGAATTTTCAAAGCTAAACAAAAATTTACTTTTTTTTGATGACTACAACAGAATCAATTATCCAGCAGGTTATATTATTAATGGTGCATTAAATGCAGAACAAATTTATGAGGTGAAAAGTGAAAATATTATCTATTATTTAGGACCGGATTATCAAACGCTTAGATCAGAATTCTGGAATGTGGGTATAAACAAAAAACAATCATCTATAAAAAATATCTTAATCACTTTCGGTGGTGACGACTCGAGAAATCTTACTCCAATGGTAATAAATTTATTAAATGAGTATAATCCTGATTTGATAAAAACCGTTATTGTTGGAAATAGTTTTACCAGTATTGAACAAATCGATTTATTAAAATCGGAGAAAACTGAAATCGTTTTCAATCCGACTGCAAATAAAATATGCGAACTTATGTCAAATTCTGATTTGGCGATTTGCGGAGCTGGGCAAACCTTATATGAACTTGCCAGAGTAAAGACTCCTGTTTTATTCATAGGTATTGCCGAAAACCAGGAAAATAATATCAAAAGCTGGATAGACTATCCATATTTCAATTTTGTCGGATGGTGGAATAGTGATGATATTATTGGTAGATTGCGCGAAAGTTTTAAACAATTTGATAATAATTTTAAAAATATAGCAGGAAGTATTTATTCTTCTAAATTAATTATAGATGGCCAGGGAAGTAAAAGAATTGTAGAAAAAGTGATGTCCTATGTCAGAAAAAATTGAATTTCATCTAAGAAAAGCAAACCAATCAAATGTTAAAAATATTTTTGCACTTTCAAATGAAGAGAATGTAAGAGATAATTCCATTACTACTGAAACAATAAAATGGGAAGATCATGTAAAATGGTTCAATGAGAAAATCATTAGTGAAGATTCTTTAATTCTAGTAGCCATCGATGCTAATAACGAGTTTATCGGTCAGGTAAGACATGACATTGAAAAAAATCAATCAAAAATAAGTATAAGTATTGCGCCGGATTATCGTGGGCTGGATCTTTCGGCACCGATTATTTCAGATTCAGCAAAATTTTTATTTAAAGATAATGATAATATTGAAACTATTATAGCCTACATTAAAGAAACCAATATTCCATCTTTAAAAGCATTTGAACAAGCTGGTTTTATTTATTTCAAACAGGAATTTATAGATGATGTTAAATTCTATGTATATAGATTTTTGAGGAATTAATGCATTTCAAGATTAGTGATTTTGAATTCAATAACTCAAATAATACTTTTATTATTGCCGAATTATCAGCAAACCACAATCAAGATTTCGATATCGCAGTAAAAACAATTGAAGCAGCGAAAGAAGCCGGGGCAAATGCCTTAAAAATTCAGACTTATACTGCAGATACAATTACGATAAATTCAAGCAAAGAGCATTTTAAAATCACAGGCGATAATCTGTGGCGCGGAAAAACATTATATCAACTTTACCAGGAAGCGTTTACTCCTTGGGAATGGCAGCCTAAGTTGAAAAAAGTTGCTGATGACCTGGGGCTTATTTTGTTTTCTTCACCTTTTGACAACACAGCTGTAGATTTCCTTGAAACAATGAATATTCCCGCATACAAAATTGCCAGTTTTGAGATCACTGACATTCCATTGATTAAGTATGTGGCTTCCAAACAAAAACCTATAATCATATCAACAGGAATTGCATCACAAGATGATATTGAACTTGCAGTTGAAACCTGTAAATCCCAAGGAAATGAGCAAATTGCTTTGCTTAAATGTACTTCCTCTTACCCGGCTCCCTATGAAGAAATCAATCTCAATACTATGCCGGATATGAAGAATCGTTTTAATACTATTGTGGGATTATCAGATCATACATTAGGAATTAGTGTTCCGATAGCTGCCGTTGCACTTGGTGCCAGAATTATTGAAAAGCATTTTATATTAGACAAAAATATTGGAGGACCGGATGCGGCCTTTTCTATTGAGCCAAAAGAATTCAAATTAATGGTTCAATCAGTAAGGGAAGCCGAAAAGTCATTAGGAAAGATCACTTACGATCTCAGTGAAAAAGTAAAAGCCAGCAGAGTATTTGCCAGGTCATTATTTGTCGTAAAAGATATTAAAAAAGGAAAAATATTTTCAAAAGATAACATGAGATCCATCAGACCTTCTTTCGGTTTACATCCCAAATACATGGAGGATGTTCTTGGGAAAACAGCCAAGGTTGACATTGAAACAGGCACACCTTTAAGCTGGGATTTAATTGATTAAATGAATCACTTACTGAAACTTTCCACTGTTAATCTTCTTTTACGAGGTTTGTCTTCAGCTAGCAAATTCATATTAATAATTTATTTTGCTAAATACTTTACAATCAGTGATTTAGGCATTTTTGGATTGTTTATATCTGCCATATCTTTTGCAATTTATTTTCTTGGTTTTGATTTTTATAATTATAACGCTCGCGAAATAATAGCTCAGCCCACTCTCAAAACAGGAATTTTAATCAGAGATCAATTTGTTTTTTTTGGTGTTAACTATCTAATTTTTCTGCCCTTATTTATTCTTGTATTTCAGCAAGATTTTTTAGATTATCAATATATCTTTTGGTTTTATCTGATTTTGATATTTGAACATTTTTCTATAGAATTTTTCCGTATTTTTACTGTCATCTCAAAACCGATTTTTGCCAATTTTATTTTTTTTATAAAAAGTGGTCTCTGGTCTTACTTTCTTATTGTCCTGTGGCTTCTTGGGAATGATAGTTTTAAAACTTTAAATATGGTTTGGGTAACATGGTTTATTGGAAATTTTCTTGCTACAGTTATTTCATTAATATATCTGCATATAAATGGAATCAAAGTTCTAATCACAAATGCCGTGAACTGGAAATGGATCAAAAAAGGAATAAAGATCAGTATACCATTTTTTGCAAGTACTATTTCACTTAAAACTATAGAGCTGTTGGGACGCTTTATTATTGATAAATATTATACCAAAGGCGAAGTGGGAATCTACACATTTTATTGGACAATAGCTAATTTAGTCAATATCGTAATTTTTACTGCTCTAATAATGGTGTTATATCCGAAACTAATTGAACTTTACCAAAAGAAAAAATATGAAAAATTCAAAATTGCATACAGTAAATTTAAATATTCGATTATTGCAATTTCATTATTACTGGGTGGATTACTAATTATCTTCATAAAGCCAATAATAGCATATTTGAATAAGGATGCATATACAGTACAGATTTCTACTTTTTATATTTTGGTAGTCTCTAATATTATTCTTAACATTTCTTATATTCCACACTACCTGTTATATGTGAAAGAGAAAGATAAATATATATTGTACAGCACGATATTAGGGACAATTGTAAATGTAATCTTAAGTTTTATATTAATCCCGGAAATTGGCGTAATTGGTGCAGCATGGGCTATATTTTTTAGTTATCTTGTTATACTTCTATTTAAAAGTGTTTTTAACATATTTGAAAAAAAATAATAAACGCGATGAAAAATAATATTCTAATTATAGTAGAGAATCTTCAGGAATATGATGAAATAATTTATATTCTGAAAAAGATGCCTAAAGAAGATAATCTTACATACTTTCTATTCAAAACAAATAATATCTTCAACATTCCGGATTATTATCAATTGGATGAAGATAAAGCAAATAATCAGAATTACTTTAAGAAGATATTCGATTCAAAGAATCCATTTAAAACCAATTTTAAAACACAAAGTATTTTTCGAAAAATAATTACAATTTTAATAAACTTCCCAATTTTGTTTAAAATTGTTGTTAATGAAAAAATTGATTTTATCCTCTCCGGTGTTCCGCTTATTTTTTCAAGAGTTTTAAAGCTTTTTTTCACGCGTATTATCAGGATTGCATATATTCGTGGTTTGCTGTTTGATAGTTCAAAATCAACATCTATATCAGATTGGTTTTATTTTTTAACAAAAAAAATACATATACAAAATAAAATACATTTTATTAATAATTATTATTCAGAATATATTTTAACTACCGGGGAGATAAATAAGAATTTTTTAATTAATAGGGGAATTCCTGATAAAAATATATTTCTAACAGGACCATTGGTATTAGATTGTATTGCAAATTCTACCAGAAAGATTGAATCTGATTTGAAAAAAAATCTTGAAGTTATTTTTATTACTCAAGCGTTTCTTTGGCATTTGGATGAGACGGCTGATTCTGAACAAAAGAAATTCCTAATATCTCTATTGGAACAATTTAGACTTATCAAAAACAAAAATATTCAATTCAAAATTAGGTTGCATCCCAGGGATAGTATTGAAAACTATAAAAATATTATAAAAAAAGTAGATTCTGATATTATTTATGACACATCAGATTCAAGTCTTTTTTTATCAGAATGTAAAACAAATAAGGTTATTATATCAGGATTATCCACCTTCGCTTTTGAATGGATATATCTTGGAGGAAAGTGTTTCTTTTACACTTCAGATTATTTCTTTGAAAGCTCTAAATCAATCTATAAAAAAGTAAACATTGATCCATACTTTGATTCAAATAAAATGATTCAGGCTATTTTAGCCGAAGAAAATAAATCTAAAAGTAATAAAATGGATAATATATTTTATAACTACCCTCACGGAGAAAATGTGCAGGGAGCTGTAAAGCAAATAAATAAAATATTAAACAAATAAAACAATCGAATTTATGACTATTGGTATTTTAATTCTTACATATAACGCTGAAGAATATTTACATTCCTGCTTATTTCCTTTAATTAATGCAGGTTACAAATCAAATATTTTAATAATCGATTCTTCTTCAAAAGATCAAACCCAAAAGATTGCAACAGAATTAGGCGTAAAAATTCATATAATTCCGCAAAAAGAATTTAATCATGGCGCTACAAGAGAATTGGGAAGAAAACTATTAGGGACTGATATTGTTGTTTTGATGACTCAGGATGCATACGCAATAGACGAAACTTTAATTAAAGAACTAACAAATCCTATAATTGACAAGAAATGTTCAATAGCTTATGCCAGGCAACTTCCCAGAAATAATGCCAATATTTTTGAAGCATTTCCGCGTGAATTTAATTACCCGAATATAAGTAATATCAGAAGTATTAATGATATAAAAAAATATGGAGTTTATACATTCTTTTGCTCCAACAGCTGTTCTGCTTATCTTAACAGCGCTTTAGATGAAATTGGCGGCTTTGATTCTGTTATAATAGCCGAAGATT
>DAOWAQ010000408.1 GCA_030634505.1 Calditrichia bacterium | reverse complement strand
TGGATGAAATTATTAAAATTTATAAAACAATTTAGGTTACAAACCACGCTAACACCAGGTTCAAGGCGAATTTACAGCCGGGGCATGAATTTGGTGAGTGAAAGTTTAACGCGCTGTAAATCGCGTTAGCCTAAACGTTAGAACACACATCAATCCACACTTGTATTCACACAATAGTGTGTGTATATTTTAGTTAAAATGGAGTTGCAATGCCGACAAATTTAGCAATAGATGATAAATTAATTGAGAATGCAAAGCGTATTGGTAAACATAGAACTAAGAAAGCTGTTGTAACCGAAGCATTAATCGAATACATTCAACGTCGTGAACAATTGAAAATTTTGGGATTGTTTGGAACAATTGAATATGACAACGATTATGATTATAAAGAGCAGAGAAAACGAAATTGAAAGTTATAATTGATACAAGTATCTGGTCATTGGCCCTGAGACGAGAAAAATCTCAGGACATTTCAATTTTAAGCAAACTTGAATCTTTAATAAATGATTTTCGTGTTCAGTTAATTGGTCCAATTCGCCAAGAGCTACTTTCTGGTGTAAAATCTGAAATTCAATTCAAAAAATTAAAAACATACCTTCGCTCTTTTCCGGATTATCAAATTCAATCAGATGATTTTGAGTTAGCTGCACAATTTTTTAATCAATGTCGAAGCAAAGGTGTTCAAGGATCTAATACTGATTTTTTAATTTGTGCAATTGCAACAAATAATAATTGGCAAATATTTACTTCTGATCAGGATTTTTTACATTTCCAAAAAATCATTCCAATACAATTATATAAATTTAACTCATAGTATTAACATAATTTATCGCCAAATAGAACTTATTAGTATATATATTCATGTTTAGTTAAAAGAATTTCCGGTTATAGATTTACGTCTGTTTATTAAATCGGACGAATGCGAAATTTCCAGAAGGCAACCACGAAGCACAATAAACCTATAAGAAAAATATAGAGATCTTTATAGCGGAAATGGAATTTATATGCCTGAGATACTTTTTTTTCAGGTACACCCATTTGTGGTGGCGAAACATGTACAATCCATCCGTACTTCTCAGCGCCAAGCACGACTTTATTCCAGGCTAATTTGCCTATCTCTTTAAAATCAGTTTGAAGAAATAAATATCCAGCCTGCATTTGTTGTATTTCCCGACCTTGTAATGAAGGTTTTTCAAAAATACTGCTGTTGTTTTCCAAAACTTCTACATAATTATGAAATGAACTGTCGAGCACCTCATTCCATTTTTCTTCCTGATTAATTGGTACATATTGTATAGCAAAGTATATCGCTATGAAACTCACTGAAAATACAAAGCCACCTTTTATAATCCTCATTATGGTAAATGGCATTGTGTGAATCCTTAGAAATACTATTGATAGAATTATTAGGGTGATTGCTGATCCACCTGAAATATATGGATAATTTTCCAGAATATTCTTGAGATTTAAATACAGCAAAGCAACATCTTCGGAATCCGACACTAAGTATCGCAGGTATTTCAAATATATAAAATAAAGCACACCTAAGGTTGCTGCAAAAAATGCTGCCAATTTAAACTTCTGCCGCTTGAAAACCGGTAAATTTGAGGACTTAATGAATTCGTCAATCAATAAAGGATGATTTTCCCAATCGCATGAATAAATGACCAAACCTTTATCTTTACCTTTTGGGACAAACCTACCTTTTCGCTTAAAAATAAAAGCATATTCATCATCAATATTGGAAGCAGTAGATTGGGAAAGTAAAATTTGATTACCTTTGCTTTTCTGTTCTACCCGAGAAGCTACGTTGACAATGTCACCAAACACATCTCCTTTTTCAACAATCGCATCACCGGTATGAATACCAATACGGATACGAATTCTAAAAGAATCATCACCCTGTCGCTCCATCGCCATGGTTTGCTGCATGGCTATCGCCGCCTTTATTGCATTTTCCGGATTTGCAAAAGCAGCCATGATGGAGTCGCCAATAGTCTTTATAACTCTGCCCTTGAATTTTCCAACAACCGGAAATAATAAACGATTATGCCGGTCAACCATTAGACGACCTTCAACATCACCAAATTTATGCCAATATTTCGTTGATTCTTCAATATCTGTAAAAATAATAGTCACATTCCTTTTAGAGGACTTTATCTGGCGGCTGGTGTTGCTGTATATGATACTTGTATCTCTCATTATATTTTTGCCATAATTTATACAATGTTCCTATTTTAATAATCGTCTTAAATGGAAGATGGCTTAAATTTAATTTTATAATCGGTCATTTAAAAACAACTCTAACAGCCAGTTTAAAAAATTAAATTAGATGGGAAAATAGAAGTATTAGTTTATACTCAGTTTTTTCGATCATTTTTTATTTATTAATTACTTGTTCTTCTGCGTGGTAGGAGCTGCGTACTAATGGACCGGATTCTACATGCATGAAACCCATTTCCAAACCCAATTCTTTCAAATCCTCAAATTCCGCAGGTGTGTAAAAACGATGTAATGGATAATGTGCTTTTGTTGGCGGCAGGTACTGACCAATCGTTAAAATACTACAACTTATTTTTCTCAGATCGGACATCAACTCGATGATTTCATCAACTGTCTCCCCTACTCCAACCATGATGCCTGACTTGGTAATAAAGTTCTTCTCTTTTGCCCAATTCAATATCTGCAATGAACGATC
>DAOWAQ010000348.1 GCA_030634505.1 Calditrichia bacterium | reverse complement strand
TGTTCAATGCGTTGGCTCACGCTCCGTAAAACATAATAAAAATTATTGCAGCAATATATGCTGCATGAATACAATCAAAGATACACTGTTGTTAAAAGATCATTATCCTGATATACAAAGTAAAGTTTTTTATATTGATATCCGCGCCTTTGGTAAAGGATTTGAAGATTTATATATGCGCAGCAAAGAAGCGGGAGTACAATATATTAGAGACTTGCCCGGCGATGTTTGGGAGAATCCGGAAACGCGTAATTTTAATTTGGCAGTTGAAGATACAACCAATGGAAAAGTGCAGGTACATGACGCCGATATGGTTGTATTGTCAGTTGGAGTAGAGCCTCGAAAAGATTTGAAACCTTTACAACAATTATTGACATTATCTAACAGCGCTGATGGATTTTTGCTTGAATCACATCCAAAATTAAAACCGGTGGACGCACCAACCCGTGGTATTTATTATGCCGGATGTGTTGAATCACCAAAAGATGTGAAAGACAGCGTTACACAAGCCAGTGCTTCTGCAGCCCGTGCCAGCATCATTTTGAATGCCGGTAAAGTGAAAATTGAAGCAATTACTGCTGAGATTGATAATGACATTTGCAACTTTTGCGGTGTTTGTTCACGTGTTTGTCCATATAATGCAATTACCCCGGCAGATAAAAAATCGGGAACATATCCTCAAGTTATTCAGGCAGCCTGTGCCGGCTGTGGAACCTGTGGAGCTGAATGTACAATGGATGCAATTACCATGCGACATTTTACAGATGCTCAAATAATAGCTCAAGTTGATGCAATACTTGAAACCGATCATATGGACAAAATAGTCGCATTTGCCTGTAATTGGTGTTCCTATGCCGGAGGTGATTTGGCAGGAACGTCACGAATACAATATCCGACAAATGTGCGATTGATACGAACTATGTGCAGCGGACGCGTTGATGAAAAATTTATTATTCATGCTTTTGCCAAGGGCGCTCCACTGGTGCTGGTTTCCGGTTGTCATTTTGCTGATTGCCATTACATAGACGCGGTAACATGGACACAAAAACGAGTAGAAAAATTATGGAACAAATTGGACCGATTAGGAATCCGACCTGAACGCCTGCAATTAGAATGGATATCTGCCGCAGAAGGACAAAAGTTTGCCAAGGTAATGAAAGAGATTGAAGAGATGCGAAAAAAGGTCACTGAAAAAGAAGTAAAAGAAACTATGGAATTAATGGCAAAAGAAGCAGAGAAAGAAAAGGCAAAGCGTGTCAAGCGATTGGAATCCATGCAACCGGCTGTGGCAGTGTAAAAATTGAAAGAATATGTCATTTCGAATCTCGATTAATCGAGGTGAGAAATCTAAAAACTATGATAGAGATTTCTCGTCGCTTCGCTTCTCGAAATGACAATCATTTTGAAAGTTGAAAATTTAGATGCAAAAAAAGGGAGGTAAAATGCCTGGACAAAAAGTAAAAGAATTTCTGGAAGAAAATCAGGTAAAATATGTAAGCATTTCTCATTCTACTGCTTACACTGCACAGGAAGTCGCAGCAAGTGCTCATATACCCGGAAAAGAAATGGCTAAAACCGTGATGATAAAAAATGACGGCAAGATGGCAATGGCAGTATTACCTGCTAATTTCAAAATTGATTTTGATAAGTTAAAAAAAATAACCGGATCACAGAAAGTTGAATTAGCCAGTGAAGAAGAATTTAAATATATGTTTCCCGATTGCGAAATTGGAGCCATGCCGCCATTTGGCAATTTATATGATATGCCTGTTTTTGTTGCGGAGAGTTTAGCGGAAGATGAAGATATAGATTTTAATGCCGGAACACATCGCGAATTAATTAAAATAAAATATAAAGATTATGAAAAATTGGTAAAACCCAAAGTAGGTGAATTTTCATTTAAGAAATAAGGTGGGTTGAGGGTATATGGAAATAAGGTATAAGGCTTAAAAACGGTGATCGGCAATTGGTGGTCAGTGATCAGTTATCAAAGATAAGAAACAAGCAACAAGTAACTTATACCCTATACTTTATACCTGCAAACAAGTTTTTTAGCAAGCGAACTGGAAGGGGAATTGCTCTATGGCAGAAAAAGCAAATTTTAAATGTCTTCGATGTAATCATGAATATGAAGATAAATATACTCCAGGTTTAGCCCAGGAACGTTCTTGTCCAAACTGCGGCAGTAATAGTGTTCGTAGAATCGAGAAGCGATAAGCGTTGAGCGAAAAGCGCTTTTCTCTCATTGCTCTTCACTAATCGAACCTAGAGGAAAAAATGAAGAAAATAAACTATGAGTTCAGAGAACGACTGAACAATGAATTGGGTGGATTTTCGTATAACTATTGCTACCAGTGTGGCGCTTGTGTGGGAGACTGTCCGGCTCATCGTTTTCTGCCGGAATTTAATCCACGAAATATAATTTTGAAGGCATTGTATGGGTTTGAAGAAGAATTGATTGGTGACGGGTCAATGATATGGAATTGTACCAATTGTTATAATTGTTACGAACGCTGCCCGCAGGATGTTAATCCCATTGAAGTTATTGTTGCACTAAAAAATATGGCTCGAAAAGATGAAAAGGCCCCGTCTGGGGTAGATTATGTAATTGATAAAGTAAAAGATAAAGGTGTTACGGTAGTTGAAACAGAATTAATTAAACGACGTCGTAAAGAACTCAATTTACCTGAATTCAAAATGGATTGTATGGAAGATCTTGAGAAAATCTTTGAAAATAACAAATGACAAAAAACAAATTATGCCGAAGGCATTCCTTCGGAACAAATAATACTCAAATTCAAAATCTCAAGAACAGAAAATAGAAAAAGTTTGTGATTTGAAATTTGTTTGGATTTTGGAGATTGGGTTTTGGAATTTACTTGATATTATTTATACAACTATTTAAAAAGTATAAATTAAATTGAAAGGTCAATTTTGAGAATAATACCGTTCTGGGGATGCATGATTCCCTTAAAATATCCACAAATGGAAAGTGCCGTTCGTTTTTGCATGGATAAATTAGGGATTGAATTAGTGGAAAATAATCGCTTCAGTTGTTGCCCTGATCCTATATATTTTAAAGCCGGGGATAAGATTAAATGGTACACAATTGCAGCCAGAAATATCGCATTGGCTGAACAGCAGGAACTTGATATAATAACTATGTGCAGTGGATGTACATCCACATTATGCGAGGTAAACTTTCATTTAAAAAAAGATAAAGAATTGCGGGTTAAAATAAATAAAAATCTGAAAAAATTAGGATTGGAATTT
>DAOWAQ010000419.1 GCA_030634505.1 Calditrichia bacterium | reverse complement strand
GCCGGAAGTGAAGATACTCAAACAACCATGCGCATTTATGATCGTTCCGGCAGGTTAGTGATAACATTACTTGATGGAACGGGAAGAAAGTTTGAGCAGCTGATTGAATGGAACGGCAGAGATTTGTTAAACGATCTGGTTCCTTTGGGCGCCTACATTTTACATTATGAAGTTGTAAATAATACTAGCGGAAAAAAATGGCAAAAAGCTGCCCCGATAGTGGTGGGGACAGTTTTAAAATAAAGTAAAGGCAAAAACATGTCAACTAATTTAGAAACTACGCTAAATTCGATTAAAGAAAAATTAATCAAACATTATGCACCAAAATCCATAATATTATTTGGGTCATATTTAGATGGAGGTTTTGATGAAGAGCAAAGTGATCTTGATTTACTGATCGTCAAAGATACAAAAGATAGATTTATTGATCGCTGGAAAAGTGTTAGAAAAATCTTATCAGATCCCACCAGGAAAATTCCCATTGAAACAATTATAATTACTCCTGTGGAATTACAAAATCGATTGGAGATTGGAGATCAGTTTTTTAAAAGTATAATAAAAAGTGGTAAAATTCTTTATGAAGCATAAGAATTCAATTTATTCAAAAGATTGGCTTCAAATTGCTGAAAAGGATTTTAGTAGAGTAGAATCCCTGCTCAAAATTGATGATTATGTCGCCGCAGGTTTCTATTTGCAGCAATCAATCGAAAAGTTTTTAAAAGCTTTTTTACTGGATAAGGGATGGAAACTTAAAAGATTTAATGATCTTGAAGTGTTAATTAATGAAGCTATTCAATATGATCCCGAATTTGAACAATATCGTGCTGTCTGCCAATTAATTACAACATTCTATTTCACCGAAAGATATCCGTTTTTTCTTGAAACAGAATTAAGTGAAAATGATGTAGTGGAAGCTTTAAATCATACAAGAGAATTAGTTGATAAAATTTGAATTTTTTTCAAATAGGAAATGAAGGTGCTATAAAAAAGGAAGTATAATGAAACATATTCAAACAATTGTAATAATTTTCTTAATTTCAAAAATTAGCATTGCCGGGCTTTTTGATGACAGATATCCATCTGCACAAGGTTTGGGAATGGGCGGTGCTCTTGTCTCAATTACCAACGATGTTTGGGCTGGATATTATAATCCGGCGGGATTAGCAGAATTTCAAAATTACCAGGTTGCTACATCGTATAACCTGCCTTTTGGTTATTCATTTTTCAATAATTATTTTCTCAGTGCTGCCATGCAATTACCGGATGATTTTGGGGCTGCGAGTATTTCATTCCAGGATTTTGGAATTAACTATCTGGGCAATGATATGGCGTCTGAATATACATTCGCTGTTTCCCACGGTTTTTATTTAATGAAAGATATTCATTCTTCCCTATCATTTGGATATAATCTGAAATTATATCATTGGAATTTATCTGAATCAGTTGGTACATGGGACAGTGCAATCGGAGAATATTTAGAAGATGGTCTCGAACTTAGATCAGCATCAACATTGGGAATCGATGTGGGAGCCCAGGCTTCTCTTTATGGCAGAACTTTTATAGGTGTTTACCTGATGAATATGAATGCGCCTACAATTGGTAAATACACCAAACATGATTTACCACAAAGAATTGTAATTGGTGCGGCTTATAAACCACAAAGTGGTATAACTTCTTCACTGGCTTTTAATAAAGCTGTGGGATATGATACACAAATTGAAGGTGGATTTGATTTTCAAATTGGTGATTATTTTTCTTTGAGACTTGGCGCGGCTACTAATCCCAATAGAATATCGGGTGGATTTGGCATTAATTATGATGAAATTCAATTTGATTATGGATTACGAACTCATCCTGTTTTATCAGAAACCCATGTGTTTAATATAAGTTATGTATTAAAATAACTCCACTTAATCCTCTCTTTGGTAAGGAGGGGAAAAAGGGGAGGTCAGAAAGGTATCAAATTGAAACATATTCAAATAATATTTCTGTCTTTATTATTAGTTTCTAGTCTTTTGGGGCAAGATTATTCCAAACAAAACCAACTTGATATAAATAATGCCTCTTATGAACAAATTCAAAAACTACCAGTTTCATTAGAAGTTGCACAGCTTATCTATGATCGTATACTGTATAAAGGTGATTTTACAAGCATTTATCAATTAAAAAAAATACCCGGAATTGATCAAAAACTTTTAAACACTTTAAAACCGTTAATCCGCATAGAACCATTCCGCCCCAAAAGTAGTCGTGAAGAAAAAATCGAAGAAATTTACTATCAACTTGATCGCTGGGCAGGTAGAGAAGGAATCAATGATGCTTTTATCGATCTATGGATTGAAAAAGCACTTGATCCGATAAATGTAAATACAGCCGATTATGTTGAACTTATAAACCTGCAAAATGTCTCACCGGTAGATGCAGTTGCTATTTTGGAATACCGCAACGAACTTGGACAAATTGGTAACACTCGCGAGTTACGAAGTGTGCCCGGATTATCATATTACGGTTACCGCAGCGCCAGAAGATTTTTAGACTACAAAGATATTGC
>DAOWAQ010000372.1 GCA_030634505.1 Calditrichia bacterium | reverse complement strand
TTAAATCTGCTGCCATAAACTCTTTGAGAAATATTTTTTAGAATTCGGGAATCTGTTCCTGAAAAATTATCATTGTTCTGTTCAAAATATCTGAAATACAAATTGACTAAATTCTTAAATAAAGAAATGCCGGCATGATAATTATTGCTTACCACATCAAATTCATAATTAAGCTGTTGAGTTCCTATATAATCAATCAAAATTTCAGAACCATCCTGAATTAGTCCTCCCGGCAGTCGTTGAATTTCAATAAAAGCACCACGTTCTATAATAACATAATCGAAATTTTCTTCATAAATAATTAAACCTGTCTCATCTGTAATGACAATGCTCCCCAATACTATGTCAGGATTTTGAAGCAGTAATGTTTGATTGTCACTTAAATTATGCTCTTCATTTGAAACCTGAAGTTCAAATGCTTTTCCGTTGCGGTTTTCATTTCTATTTCTATGATTAAATGATAATGAAATATTTCCTGTCGGGATTTGTTTTGAATAATCAAACCCAATCCCATAAGTATTTAAAAATTCATTGTAGCTGGTTTGGTGAATATCAACATATTCATAATGAGCGTGCGAATTTAGACTTGAGAATAAACGATGTTCTAATCTTGAATTTACATTGTGTTGGTCTAATTTAAATTTTTTCTGGTTACAGTCAGAGAATTGATATTTACCAATCATTTTAAAATTGTAAGGTAGTTTTGTATCAATGCTTTCATTTACTTGTAATCTGTCATATTCATCATCGCCGGTTTGTTTATTGTACCAAACATAAGAATTAAAATTGCCCCTGCGATCTTTATCAAAAGCAATATTATTTTTTAAATTTATGTTTGTGATTTTGTTTCGAATTGAAGATTGTGCCGAATAGCTGCGGGTATAATCTTCTAAAGAATAAGTTATTTTATGTTGATCCAAATGTGAGAATGATTTACTGAGTTCGATTGTGTAATTCTCGCGGTCATTTGTAAATAGTCTGTCTGTTTGCAGTTCATCCTGTTCCCATTTTTCATTTGTATATCTCGCAGATATTGGAACTATACTATTTTTAAACAGCATACTTCCGCCAAATCCTTTTCGAAACATCTCAACATTCGTTGTGTATTCTCGATTAATATAATTATGGTTTAAATGGGCAAACAGGTTAAATGAAAATGGCCTTTGATCAAAAAACTTGGTTTGAATTTTAACCATTTCAGCGGTTTTCGTTTCTGTTCTGTCTGGCAAAACCAAAAATTGATCTCGACCGGTACTAGGATTATAATCCAGATCAAATATAAATTTCATCAAATTGGGATGCCCAAAATAACTTTGTGAATTTAAATAAAGTTGCCCGGAAAATAATGAGGAAGACCTGTTTTCTTCAGCATTGGTACGCAGAATAGTTTGTTGTGATCTGTATTGACTTTCTAGTTCAATATAGCCATTAAAGGATTGCATTCTCCAAAATTCAAAATGTCCATTATTTGAATTATTCTGCCCAAAAGCAAAATTAAACCAGAGAAATATAATAAATAATATTGTTATTTTTCTTATCTGCATTTATTTATGATTCAGTTTTTACACCTGGTTTTAACATGTTTAAAGTTTCGCCACCATGTGAATTATGACAACTAATACAATTTACACTTCCCAAATCTTTATGAGACTGATTATTAGAGACATCACCCGTTTCATGGCAATAAACACATAATTTTTCAATTTCAACAACCAATAATTTCTCATTTTGGGATTTATGAGGATTGTGGCAAGCGGTACAATTTCCCGATGCTACCGGTCCATGTAATTCAGTATATTCTTCTTGAAAATCGTCGTGGCAATCGTAACAAAGTTGAGGCTGAGGTTGATTAAGACGATTTGAACCCATAGTATAGTGACATGACTCACAAGATCTATCTTCGAAGGGAGAATGTAAGTAATATTGAATATTGGCAGGTAAGATTTGTTTTGTAGATTTTATATTTACGGTACCATCGGTAGAAGTTGAATCTTCGCCTACTTTAGCAACTTCATTTATGGGTTCCACACCATCAAAAAAGACTGTTAATATTTGGTGTTGACTAGATTTATTACAGCCAAACATAGATAAAACAATAATACCAAATAATAGACCAGTGATAAAATTTAGTTTTATATATTTCATATTATTTGATTGTTTTATTAGTTAAAATTTTTGGGTTCTACAAATCCATAAACACTAACCTTGTCAGGGCCATATTGATTGGTTACAAAAATTAAATATTTTAAATTGAACTCGTCTTTTACATATTGCCTAAAATAATCAAGATTTTCATAGTCCAATGCAATTTTAGCCGGAAGCCACATATCACCTGGTTCTTTGTACTTACCACCAAAATACATTAATAAATTTCCATCTTTATCAAACATCTGAACATTCTCAAACGCCGCATCAACAACATATAACATTTCATTTCTGTCAACTGCTATCCCTTTTGGTCTTACAAATTGTCCCGTTTGTTTACCATAACCACCTGTTGAACTAATAAATTTGCCATCTAAATCAAAAATCTTTATTTTCGTATCACCAATATCACTTACATAAATTTTCTTTTCATGTATAAAAATATTTACCGGTGAATATAAATATTCCGGGGATTGCTTCAATACTTTCGGGAATTCTTTGATTGAATTCGAATGATCGTTTGAGAAAACCTTTATTAGATGATTTTTCACATCAGAAACATAAATCTTATCCTCATAAACAAAAACATCCGTAGGTTTGATTGTATTTGGGTCTCCATATGCATTTACATATTTTCCCCTTGAGTCAAACTTTACTACCTGCCGCCGTTCCGAATCAGCCACATATAAATTACCATTTATGTCGACAAAACAATTGATGGGCTTCTTGAGTTGCCCTTTGCCTTTTGGAATAAAATATTCAAAAGAATTTTTATTCAAATCAATAATTTCCAAACCGCCGAGCATTGAATCACAAATATATAACTTACCCTTGCGGCTTACTATCCCATAAGGTTTGATAATAGGAAGATTTTCTTCTTCACCCATTATATATTTCATAAATCCGGATCTGCCACC
>DAOWAQ010000151.1 GCA_030634505.1 Calditrichia bacterium | reverse complement strand
AATACCATAAAAACAAATATAATGGAAATAATAAAACAGCAGAACTGGGTCTAACCCCGGCTCCCAATGCCATTAAAATCGGCGTAATATAGATTAATTTATTCTTTAAAGAAAAAAAGACCAATACGACACTAAATAATATCTCAAATGAATACATTTCCTCCATACATCCATAATACCAAACAAATGGATTGCTCATTAATATAAAAGAAATCAAAAAAACTTCACGTTTGTGAAACCAAAATCTTAGCAACAAATAAAAGAAAGAAATTCCAAAACTAGAGTAAAACATTGAAAGGCTGATCATAGTCTTGAACGTGTTTTGTATAAAATAATCGATAATTTGAATTATTATTACATGTAAAAAATATCCAGGCCAATGAGGTCTTGTTTGAAGTATTGAATAAGATTTTGTTGCTAAAGCATAGTTGCCAGAATCCCAACCATATCCATGGAATTCGCCACCCACTATAAAATATCTTGATAAAAATGTAATCAGAAAAAGGAAAACAAAAATCCAATAATCTGATTTTTCAAGATCTGATTTCAAATCTGTGAAATCATTCAATTTATTTTTCAAATTCCTGTTTTACTTCACCGAACATTTGCACTGCAAATTTAAGATCATCCATCGTATGTGCTGCTGAAACCTGTACCCTGATTCTGGCTTTGCCTTTGGGAACAACAGGAAATGAAAAACCGATGACATAAATTCCTTTTTCAAGTAGTCGTGCCGCCATTTTTTGAGCCAGCGCGGCATCCCCCAGCATTACTGGCACTATTGGGTGTGTTCCTGGTAGAATATCAAACCCAAGTTTATCCATTTCTTCCCTGAAATATTTTGTATTGTCCATTAATTTATCACGCAATTGTGAAGATTCGCTTAAAATATCGATAACTTTCATTGAAGCGGCCACGATGCTTGGTGCCACTGTATTTGAAAACAAATAAGGTCGTGACCTTTGTCTCAGTAGATCAATAATTTCTTTCCTGCCACTTGTATAACCTCCACTGGCACCGCCCAAAGCTTTACCAAGTGTCCCAGTTATAACATCAATTCGACCCATTACATTGCAATGTTCATGTGTTCCTCGCCCCGTATCACCCATGAAACCCACTGCATGCGAATCATCTACCATTACCATAGCATCATATTTATCAGAGAGATCGCAAATACCTTTCAAATTCGCAATATAACCATCCATCGAAAAAACACCATCCGTTGCAATTAATCGGAATCTTGTTTTTTGTGATTCTTTCAGTTTTTGCTCAAGATCATTCATATCATTATTTTTATAGCGATAGCGTTGTGCTTTACTTAATCGAACTCCGTCAATAATACTGGCATGATTTAATTCGTCGCTGATAATAGCGTCTTCTTCCGATAATAAAGTTTCAAATAAACCGCCGTTGGCGTCAAAACATGATGTATATAAAATTGTATCTTCTGTTCCCAAAAATTCCGATATTTTATTTTCTAATATTTTATGTATTTGCTGGGTTCCGCATATAAATCGGACCGATGACAATCCATATCCCCATTCATCATAACTTGACCTGGCTGCCTTAACAATATCCGGATGCGAGGATAAGCCAAGGTAGTTATTTGCACACATATTAATAACTTCTTTACCACCGCTCACCTGTATTTTTGAACCTTGGGGAGAGGTAATTATTCTTTCAGCTTTAAAAAGTCCGTCCTGTTCGATTTGCTGAATTGTATTTTTTAAATATTCCTTAACACTCCCATACATTTTCTATTCTCCTTAATAGCTGATTTTAATCAACCAAATTTTATTACAAATTAATCTTGCCAGTTTAGAATAATTTTACCTGAATTTCCGGATTTCATTAATTCAAATCCTTTTTCAAATTCAGTATAATGAAACCGATGTGTTATAATTGGTGTCAAATCTAATCCCCCCTGAATCATAACCGTCATTTTATACCAGGTTTCGAACATCTCTCTGCCATAGATTCCTTTAATAGATAGACTATTAAAAACAATCAAATCCCAATTTATTTTTGTTTCCGGTTGCAAGATACCAAGCAAAGCAATTTTACCGCCATGCACCATATTTTCCAGCATACTCTCAAATGCTATTCCAACTCCAGACATTTCTAATCCTACATCAAATCCTTCTGTCATTCCTAATTCATTTTGTACATCTCTAATTTTAGTTTTTGTGACATCTACCGCACGAGTAACTCCCATTTTTTTAGCCAATTCCAGTCGATAAGGATTTACATCAGTAATCACAACATATCGAGCTCCGGCATGTTTGGCAATAGCCGCTGCCATTATTCCTATTGGACCGGCGCCTGTAATTAATATATCTTCACCCAATAAATCAAAAGATAAAGCCGTATGTGTGGCATTTCCATAGGGGTCAAAAATCGATAAAACATCTTCCGGAATATTCTGGTCACATAACCAAACATTCGAAGATGGTATGCAAACATATTCGGCAAAGGAACCGGGACGATTTACACCAACTCCTTGCGTATTTTTACACCAATGCCTCCTGCCGGCAAGACAATTTCTGCAATGCCCGCAAACAATATGCCCTTCACCACTGACTAGGTCGCCTTCTTTAAATCCTTTCACATTACTTCCAAAAGAATGGACAGTACCAACATATTCATGACCCACTACCATTGGAACCGGAATTGTTTTTTGCGCCCATTCATCCCAATTATAAATGTGAATGTCTGTTCCACAAATAGCGGTTTTTTTTATCTTAATTACCACATCGTTAATTCCGGATTCGGGAACAGGAACCTCCTGCAGCCATAAACCGGGCTTAGCATATTTTTTTACAAGTGCGTTCATTGTTTTCATTTATTTATATCCTTTAACAATATTTCAAAATTAAATAATGCTAATATAAAAATACAGAAGATTAGAACCAAGAGAGAAATAAACTAAGTTAAAATTAAATCACGAGCATCCTGTTAAACTTGGAACATGATATAACTCATCCCCAACCCATTCTCTTAAAAAGAGAAGGGGCTATAGTTCCGCAAACCAAAAGTCCCTCTCTTATCAAGAGAGGGATTTAGGGTGAGTTCTATTTTAAATTAGTATAATATAAACCATCTTTTTATTACTTAATTTAATTGAGTGGTATTAATCAAATATAAAACTAATTCTGACACCCATGAGATAACTTGATGATTGAGCAAATTTATCTGTTTCTGGCGTCAATTGGTATCGAGAGACGTTCAATTTCACCTTCTTTTCCAATTAAAGTAAAATTTTCATAGAGATTAACTGTGGGACAAATGTGTCTTGGAACGATTAAAACATAATCTCCAATTTTATATTGCGAAGATTTGTCGGTAGATAATACTGTGTGTTCTTCACTGAATGATTTGATCTTTAATTCAGGTTCACTGAAGATTTGAATTTCACCCTGGTCAGCAGCCCATCTTTTATGTCCTAAGTTTAGTGTGATTTGATTTTCAGCAGAATCCATAACCTGTGCCAAAACAAATGCCGCAAATTCAAATTCACCGGGTAAAATATTGTCATATTGGGAATCCCAGTAAATCCATGTCCCGGGTGAGACTAAAATATCTACATTATTTTTTAGCGCTTTATATAAAATCTCAAAATCTGTACGAAACGATGGCGACCCGGCTACCATAATTTTGTTGATTTGAATATCGTTATTAAAAAATTGATTGTACAAATCCAAAAGGATTGCCATACTTTCCCGAGATGTAGATTCTCTCAGTATTTTATTTTTGTGATGATTGTGTCCGTCGTAACCATGCAATCCGATAAAATTGAAATTTTTCCATTCACTTATTTTTTTATATACTTCGAAAACGTTATTTGCTGCTGTTCCTGTTCTGTGCATACCAACATCTGTGTCAATAAAATAATTCCAGATAACATCTTTGTTAATTGATACTTTATTTAAAATTTCAGCATGTTCAACAGAACCTATTTGCACCTGAAAATTTATTTCAGAATTTGCATTTATATGCTCTGCTAATTCAATGGCATTTTGTTCAAGTAATGGATAGGCAACAAATATTTCTTTGGCTCCAGCTTCAACTAGCATTTCAACTTCATTGGGTGTGCATTTGAATAAATTTATTCCGGCGCCCAGCATCAACTTCGTCATGTATGAAGATTTATTTGTTTTGACGTGTGGGCAGAGATGTTTATATCCTGAATTTGGTGAAACCTGTTCAAGATAGGATTTGATTGTATTTATATTTTTTATAACAGAATTTTTAAATATAACTAAAGCGGGAGTTTTTATCTTTTTGATATCTTTAATTTTAAGACTATCCCGGTTTGGGAATTTAAATTCATGCATGGATATGAATTTAATAATATTTGACTAATGGGGATAAATAAATTTTATTTATTTGTTGGTTTTAAACAGGCATAGAGAAAAATAGTCCCGGCTATCTGTGAAATTTTCTTCTATTTTAAATCCTGATTCTTCTGCTAATCTATTTATCATTGCCTGGGTATATTTATAAGAATTCTCAGTATGAATTGTCTCACCCGATTCAAATTGGATCTGCTGGCCCAAATCTCGAATGGTCACTTTCTGCAATTTATTAGAAACCAGGTGCATCTCAATCCTGCTTTTCTCTTCATTAAATTTCGACAGATGATCAAATGCTTTCAAATTAAAATCTGCATTCAATTCTTTATTAATTCTTTCCAAAATATTCAAATTAAATTTTGCCGTAACACCTTTGCTGTCATCATAAGCTTTCTGTAAAATATTCCGATCCTTAATTCGATCAAATCCAATCAATAATCTATCATGATCCTGCATTATGGAACTAAGATTCTCTAAGAAGGCAATAGATTCTTCATGGGTAAAATTTCCTATGCTTGAACCCAAAAATAAATATAACTTTGGACCCTCATTTACCTCAGACGCAATCTGCAATCCATTTTCATATTCAGAGATAATTCCTTCAATATAGATGTTTTCAAATTCCTGTAAGAGTTTTTTAGAGGATTCGATAATTATATCTGAAATATCTAAAGGAACATAATAAACTTTATCTCGAGCATGTGAAAATGCTTCTATGATATGTCGGGTTTTTTCCGAACTTCCGCTTCCAATTTCAACTATTGTTGAGATATTTGCATCAAGTTGCGGAAGGCGTATTGAAATATTTTTTATTATCGATCTTTCCGTTTCAGTGGGATAATATTCCTCCAATTTTGTGATTTCTTCAAAAAGTTCTGATCCTTTAGAATCATAAAAATATTTTGGAAAAAGATATTTTGTACTATTAGTTAACCCTGTTTTGACGTCATCCGCAAAATCTCCATTAGAAACAGGATTTTCCAAAGAAATGACAGCAAACCGTTCGCTGTAAATTTCTCTTTTAAAACTATCTACTAAAGAATCCAATTTTGCCAGATTATTTGAAAAGACCAACGTATTTTCCTT
>DAOWAQ010000123.1 GCA_030634505.1 Calditrichia bacterium | reverse complement strand
CCGTTTCTTTATATGTTTCGCGAACGTGAGCACATTCTGGATTTGTTTGAAGAAATTTGCGGCGCACGATTACTTTACAATTATATGTGGGTTGGCGGATTATCTCATGATGCGCCTGATGGATGGACACAAAAAGTTTTGGAATTCTGTGATTATTTCGAACCAAAAATAAAAGATTATAATGATTTACTTTCATTTAATAAAATTTTCATTGAACGAACAGCCAATGTTGGAGTCCTTCCCCCCGAAGTTGGAATTTCATACGGTGTTTCCGGTCCAAGTTTAAGAGGCTCAGGTGTGAACTTTGATCTTCGAAAAGATGAACCCTACTCTCTTTATGACCGCTTTGATTTTAAGACAGTAGTCGGAGAAGGCGCTAAGGGGACACTCGGTGACAATTGGGACAGGTACTGGGTAAAAGTCGAAGAAATGCTTGAAAGTTTAAAAATTATTCGTCAGGCTGCCAAAGAGTTGCCGGATGGTGATGTTAAAGAAAAAATTCCTAAGATTGTAAAAGTTCCAAAAGGTGAAATATATGTTCGTACAGAAACACCACGTGGTGAACTGGGATATTTTATTGTCAGTGAAGGTGACAAAATTCCATATAGAGTGAAAGTGCGCTCACCGGCCTTTTGTAATTTAAGTGTTTTGCAGGCAATCGCACCTGGGATAATGATTGGAGACCTTGTTGCAGTTTTGGGTAGTCTTGATATTGTACTTGGAGAAATCGACAGATAGAGTCTTTGGATCTTTGTTCTTGGATTTTGGCTCTTGGTATTTGGATCTTTAATTAAAAATATATTTTTGGAGTTGCAGTTTATGGAACCTATTATTCAGTTAGGTTATGATTTACTTCCAATTTTAAATGATTTGCCTGAATGGATTGCTATAACAGCCATAGCATTATCTGCCGCAATAATTTTATTGATATTCATTGCAGTTTTCGCTTTGTTTGCAATCTGGCTCGAAAGAAAAGTTTCAGCACACATGCAGGATCGTTTAGGACCGATGGAGGTTGGTGGTTGGCATGGTTGGTTACAAACGATTGCCGATGCTTTAAAACTTTTGGGCAAAGAAGATATCATACCAACAAATGCTGATAAAATTCTATTCAAATTTGCTCCAATATTGGTTTTCGCGGCTACAGTAGCAGTATTTGCTGCAATTCCATGGGATAGTGGCTTAGTACCGGCAGATTTGAATATAGGTTTATTATATATTCTTGCTATATCATCTTTAATTGTAATTGCCATTATGATGGGTGGTTGGGCTTCCAACAATAAATGGTCTCTATATGGCGCCATGAGAGGTGCCGCACAAATGATTTCCTATGAAATCCCAATCGCTTTATCTTTGATTGTTGTAAACATGAGTACCGGTGCCTTTAATATGAGCGAATTGGTTCGGCAACAGGAAGGAACTATTTTAGACTGGATGTTTCTTAGATTTTTTCCATTTGGATTTATTGCATTTATAATTTATTTCGTCGCATCATTGGCTGAAGTGAACAGAACACCATTTGATCTCCCTGAAGCTGAATCAGAATTGGTTGGTGGATTTCATACGGAATATACCGGTATGCGTTTTGCGATGTTTTTCCTAGCTGAATTTGCTAATATGTTTGTTGTAGCTGCAATTGCAGTGACTGCTTTCCTCGGAGGATGGCTACCGCCATTCCAGTTTCTGGATTTTATTCCGGGACCTTTATGGTTTTTTGGTAAAGCATTATTCTTAGTATTTGTACAAATGTGGCTGCGTTGGACATTGCCGAGATTACGCGTTGATCAACTAATGTACACATGCTGGAAAGTTTTAACACCTTTTTCATTTGCAGTTTTAATGATTGTTGCACTTTGGATGATAATATAATCAAGTAAAATCAAACAAAAGAAGTGATATATATGGTACAGTATTTTAGAAATATTTACGAATCAATATTTACAGTGCTGATAGGTATGGGAGTTACATTTAAGCATCTTTTCAGACCGGCAGTAACACTGCAATATCCTCGTGAGAAGAAAGAATTACCAAAAGGCTCTCGTCAACAATTGTTTGTGAATATTGACGATTGTATTGGTTGTTTGCAGTGTGCAAGAGCTTGCCCTGTTTCATGCATTACCATTGAAACTGTAAAAGCCGAAGCTGATGAAGATTTGGGTGAAACGTCAAATGGTAAAAAAATCAGAATGCATTTACCTCGTTTTGATATTGATATGGCCAAATGCTGTTATTGTGCTGATTGTGTTCCGCCCTGTCCTACTGAATGTATATATATGATTCCCGATTACGAGTTTTCAACTTATGACAGAAAAGACCTGATTTTTAAGTTTAGTAATCTTTCTTCAGAAAAAACAAAGGAGCTGGAAGAAAGAGAAAAAGCAAAAAAGCAAATGGGTTGATGAGTAGATGGGTTAATAAGTTATCTGATAGTATTTTAATCAACATTCATGTCGTCCAGTAAGGAACTTTGTAGGTACAGATTATTACCTTCACTAAGAAAGATTCTTACAGAATGACACCGAAAAGCGAACTATTACGATTTTACTTATCACATTTCCCCATAAACTCATTAACGCATAAACCTTACTGGAGAAGAAATGGACGCCTATACAATAGTATTTTACGTTTTAGCAGCAATGACTGTTATTTCAGCTGCAATTGTAGCTTTCACAAATAAAATAATTTATGCTGCTTTTGCACTACTTTTTACTCTGTTTGGATTTGCTACCCTTTACATTTATTTAAGCGCAGATTTTATCGCTGTATCACAAGTTTTAATCTATGTAGGTGGTATTTTAATTTTAATCTTATTTGGCGTTATGCTGACCACAAAAATTTATGATGTATCTGTAAAATCAGAAAGAAATCCTATTCTGCCTGCCCTTATAGCCGGCATTGGCACCTCGATTGTAATTGGGTTTGTTATATTCAGAACACCATGGAATGCAGTTGTTGATAAAGAATTTACTACAATCGCCCCGGATATTGGAAATGCAATCATGGGAAAATTTCTTCTACCTTTTGAAGTTGCCTCAATTCTATTACTAGCCGCATTGATAGGTTCTGTGTTATTAGCCCGTTCGGAGGAAAACGAATGATTACATTAAATACATATTTGGTTATCAGCGGAATCGTTTTTGTATTGGGACTTGTAACAATCATAAACAAGAAAAATGCCATTGGAATATTAATGGGTGTTGAACTTATCTTAAATTCTGTCAATTTGAATTTTGTTGCTTTTGGTCGTTATGTAGATTTTGATATTAAAGGTCAAATTATAGCAATTTTTGTAATAATTTTAGCAGCAGCAGAAGCCGCTGTCGCGTTGGCAATTGTGCTTAATATCTATCGTAACAAGCAATTAATTGATGTTACTAAAATAGATGCAATGAAGAACTAATTTTATTCGAGGAAAAAATGGTTGAAACTGCAATAATTATAACATTACTTCCATTACTTGCATTTGTAATACAAATATTTTTTGGAAAACGACTGCCTCGCCAGGGTGACTGGGTGTCAATTGGCGCCATACTGATTAGTCTTATTTTGTCTTTCAAATTATTCTTTAATATGATTGGCAGTTATGATCCGCATTTTTTGGTACAAGAATCATTTAGATGGATTACTCTGGGCGAATTCAACATAGATCTTGGGTTTGCACTTGACAGTGTTTCCATAATCATGCTTGTTGTTGTTACAATTGTCAGTAGCCTGGTTCATATTTATTCTGTTGGTTATATGAATGGCGATCCAATGTACAGCAGATTTTTTGCCTATCTTTCCTTATTCAGTTTTTCTATGCTTGGATTAGTAATTTGGGATAACTTATTTGGCATTTATATGATGTGGGAATTAGTCGGACTTTGTTCCTACCTTTTAATTGGTTTTTGGTTTGAAAAAGATTCTGCATCAGATGCCGGTAAAAAAGCTTTTATTGTAAACCGTATTGGTGATTTAGGTTTTTTAATTGGTATACTTATAGTATTTTCGCAAATCGGATCTTTTTCATTATCGGAGATATCCCAATCGATTGCAAACGGAACAATGTCAGAAGGTTGGCTGACAGCAGCAGGAATTTTGCTTTTCTGTGGTGCCATCGGAAAATCCGCACAATTTCCATTACATGTATGGTTGCCTGACGCCATGGAAGGTCCAACACCGGTAAGCGCACTTATTCATGCTGCAACAATGGTAGCTGCAGGTGTTTATCTTGTTGCCCGAATATCATTCATGCTCACATTTGATTCGATGCTGGTTATTGCTTATGTTGGTGGATTTACAGCTTTGTTTGCCGCAACTATTGCCATCACTCAAAATGATATTAAGCGCGTTTTAGCTTATTCTACCATTAGCCAGTTAGGTTATATGATTATGGCGTTAGGTGTTGGAGCTTATGCAGCAGGATTCTTCCATTTAGTTACTCATGCCATGTTTAAAGCCGGATTATTTCTTGGTTCCGGTTCAGTCATTCATGCCATGCATCATGCCCAACATAAACTAAATATTCATGATGAAGATCCAAACGACATTCGATATATGGGTGGATTTAAAGAAAAGATGCCAAAAACGTATTGGACATTTTTAATTTTCACCCTTGCTTTAAGTGGTATTCCATTTTTCTCCGGATTTTTAAGCAAAGATTTGATATTAGGAGGTTCGTTGGCTTTTGCCATGGCACATGATAATCCGATTCATTATTTGTTACCGTTTTTTGGATTCACAGCAGCTGCAATTACTGCATTCTATATGTTTAGATTAGTCATCCGAACTTTTTATGGTGAACCAAAAAGGAAAGACATTCATGAACATATTCATGAAAGTCCGAATACAATTACAATCCCGTTGATGATTTTGGCAGCATTAAGTATATTTATATTTTTTACTCTTCCGGGATTAAATCCATTTTCTGCAAGCAGCAGTTGGTATGATTACCTGGTACAAAATCCGGTTTCTTCTGTATCAACTTATATGGGATATAATATAAATCCTATTTCTGATCATACTGCACATTCTGCACATGTTACTGCAATGATATTATCAATTTTTCTGGCAACATTTGGCATTATATTATCATTCTCAATTTATTTCTGGAAAAAGTTTGATGTGGAAAAACTAACTGAGAGAATGGGAATCCTGTATAAACTATCTTATAACAAATATTATTTTGATGAAATATATCAGGCTACTTTTGTCAATGGTTTGTTATTATGGAACAGGATGCTTGATTGGTTTGATAGTGCAATAATTGATGGCTTAGTAAATTTATCAGCTTGGATAACAAGAAATTTTTCATTTCTTAGCGGCAAATTTGACAATAGTGTCATCGATGGTATTGTAAATGAGATAGCAAATATGACACAAGATAGTGGAAAACATTTAAGAAAAATACAAACCGGTCAGATTCAAACATATATATATGCTGCTCTTTTAGGTGCAGTAGTAATTATAATAGTAAAAATAATATAAAATAAGTTGGAGAGAACTTAATATGCCTTATCTAACTCTAATTACATTCATCCCTATTATAGGAATGATATTTGTACTTCTAATGCCTAAAAAAAATGTTTTGGCAATGAAAATTATATCAGCTGTAGCAACATTTATTCCATTCGTAATTGCCTCATTTATGTGGATAAACTTTGACTATAGCCTTGCCGGTATCAATAATGAACAGACATTTCAATTCACAGAACATATTAAATGGATACCTGCTTATAATATTGAATATTTTATGGGTGTTGATGGATTAAGTTTCCCAATGGTTTGGTTAACTACCCTTCTGAGTTTTATTTGTATTATTGCATCATGGAATATTGATAAAGCTCAAAAAGGCTATTTTGCACTATTTCTCTTACTTGTAACCGGAATGATTGGCGTGTTCGCTTCATTGGATTTCTTTTTATTCTATATTTTCTGGGAAGTAATGTTATTACCGATGTATTTCTTAATTGGTATTTGGGGTGGTCCACGCCGTGAATACGCAGCAATAAAGTTTTTCCTATATACTTTATTTGGATCTGTGCTAATGTTGATCGCTATGCTGGTACTCTATTTCAACACAGTTGATCCGGTAACCGGTGGGCATACGTTTAATATGCTATATATGATGGATCAGGCAAATCATTCTGATTGGTTATTGAAGTTTGATGTAAGATATTACGTATATATTGCCTTGTTTATAGGATTCGCAATCAAAATTCCAATGTTTCCATTCCACACCTGGTT
>DAOWAQ010000368.1 GCA_030634505.1 Calditrichia bacterium | reverse complement strand
ATAAAAGACTCCAATCAAAAATTTAACAAGAATGATTTATTGGTTATCATCATCAATAATCCTGAAAAGATATCAACCATTGTTGTCAGTCGACCTCTGCTACAAAGTTGGTTGTTGCCAACAGCAGCGTATGTTGCCGGACCGGGAGAAATTGCTTATTGGGCACAGATAGGTGGCATGTTTAATCAAATGAAATTAACAATGCCTGTTGTTTATCCCAGATTATCTGCAACATTATTAGAACCAAAAATTCAAAGATTCTTAAACAAATATGAACTTGATATTGAATGTTTATCCAAAAAACAAAGTGAATTTGTGAATGGTGTATTAACAAAAAATGAAGATAATGCTTTTCAAAATTCAAAAGAAAATATTAAAAATGAATTGGAAAAAATAAAACGGAAAATGGTTATTGTTGATCCAACTCTTGAGAGTATCTGTCAAAAAACAAGTGAAAAAATTTTGGGACAAATTGATTTTCTTGAAAGGAAAAATTTAAAAGCGAAAGAACAAAAGAATCAAACATTTACTTCGCAATTACAGCAAATCCATTCTGCGTTTTTTCCTGATGGATATCCACAGGAAAGATATTTAACTTTTGTGTATTTTTTAAATAAGTTTGGACCCGAAATATTTAAAACTTTATTTAATAAACTACAACTTGATAATTTTGAACATCAGATAATTGAAATATAAATAGTAGGATTGAAAATTTATGGAAAACGAAAAAAAACCTTTGTGGGAAGAAATTGTAGATTTTACAAAATCGAAAAATAAACTGGCTGTGGCTTTAATTGCTTTAGGATTGATTGGATTGGTGTTGCCGATTTTACCGGGTTTACTGCTCATAGCAGTTGGAATATATTTGCTCAAACCGGAATGGGTTGATAAAATAAAAGAACTGTTTAAATAATCAATAATATATTCTTTCTTTTTATTTATTGATCCATAAAATCGGTAATAGTTTTTCAATAGACTTAAATTCATTATCACACGTAACAATTATTGCATTTTCCTCTAATGCAGTAGCAACTACAAAACAATCAGCATAAGACATTGCATACTGTGATTTGATTTCTGCTGCTTTCAAAATTAATTCTGGTGCACATTCAAGAAACTGAATTGGTAAATATTTTAGTAGATTTATACTCTCAATTGCCTTTTTCTTGTTTATATTTCTGGCAATGATATAATACACTTCTCCAAGGTTTATCCAATTTAAATAGACTTTATTTTTATCATTTTTTGCATCGACTAATAATTGCTTTACTCTTTTACTATCTTGCTCTTGATTTAAATAGCACAGTATAGCAAAACTGTCTAAGACATATTTTTCCATTTTAGATTTTCTTTTTTAAGTTCTTTTTTTTTCTCATCCAGAAATATTTTGGTAAGCGATTTTCTTGACTTCAAAAATCCGTGCAATTCATCGATTGGATTTTTTGGAATAGGTAATAAAATTATTTCTTCTCCGCTGTCAAATATTTCTACTTTGGAAAAGGGGGATATCTTGTATTTTTTTCTAATCTTGGCAGGTATAACAATTGCACCTTTTTGGGAGACATTTAGCGTTGGCATTATACTTATCCTTTAAAAGTTTTACATATAAAGTTATATGTTGGAAAATAATAAATCAAGTACTACATATTGGAAATATGTTTTACATTTAGATAGTGGCAAAATAATTAGAATATATGATCAAAAGTCACCTTCATGATATGTTCCAAACGCGTTTCGTAATGTATCTGAGATTTCACCAAGAGTGGCGTAAGATTCAACACATGTAATTATTACCGGCATTAAATTTTCATCAGAATTTGCAGTCTTCTCCAGTTTATCTAAAGTTTTTTCAACCAGTTCGTTGTCTCTGTTATTTTTTAATTTTTTTACACGATCAATTTGTGATTTTGTTTTTTCAGAATCAATCCGCAGAATATCTTTTGATGATTCATTCTCAACCTCGAACTTATTCACACCGACAATGATTTTTTCTTCTTCCTCCACATCCATTTGATGCTGATAAGCATTGCGTAGAATCTCATCATGAAAATAACCGTTTTTTATTGCTTCAATAGAACCGCCTATTTCATCAATTTTATTAATATATTCAAAGGCTTTATGTTCAATTTCATCGGTTAGATTTTCTATGAAATAAGATCCGGCCAACGGATCAATGGTATCTGTTACACCGCTTTCATGAGCAATAATTTGCTGTGTTCTTAATGCTACACTCACCGATTCTTCAGTAGGTAGTCCCAGAGCCTCATCAAATGAATTAGTATGTAATGATTGTGTTCCACCTAAAACTGCAGCCATTGCTTGAATTGTAACACGCGAGATATTATTCATTGGCTGCTGAGCTGTTAATGTGCTGCCACCGGTTTGGGTGTGAAACCGAAGCATCATCGATTTATCATTTTTGGCGCTGAACCTTTCTTTCATGATTTTAGCCCACATGCGACGCGCAGCCCGAAATTTTGCTACTTCTTCAAATAAATTGTTATGAGCATTAAAAAAGAATGAAATCCGTGATGCAAATTCCTCAACATTCAAGCCTGAATCAATCGCAGCTTTAACGTAGGTAATTCCATTGGATAAAGTAAATCCAACTTCCTGTACAGCATTTGAACCCGCTTCGCGAATGTGATAACCTGAAATACTGATCGTGTTCCAACTGGGGTGGTGTTGGTTGCAATATTTGAAAATATCGGTAATTATTCGCATAGATTCCCGGGGAGGATAAATATAGGTGCCCCGAGCAATATATTCTTTTAGAATATCATTTTGAATCGTACCGGAAATCTTTGATAGATCCGCACCTTGTTTTTTTGCAATAGCAATGTACATTGCTAACAAAATTGAAGCCGTGGAATTTATGGTCATTGATGTACTGATTTGTTCGAGAGGAATACCATCAAATAAAAGCTCCATATCTTGCAACGATGAAATGGGTACACCAACTTTTCCTACTTCACCTTCAGCAATGGGATTGTCAGCATCATATCCCATTTGGGTTGGCAAATCGAAAGCGACGGATAATCCGGTAGTTCCGCTCTTCAATAAATATTTATACCTTTTATTGGATTCTTCGGCAGTGGCAAATCCT
>DAOWAQ010000113.1 GCA_030634505.1 Calditrichia bacterium | reverse complement strand
CAACGTGAACCCAATGAAAATCAACCAGCATCAGAAAATACAGATGTATATTTGTTATATAATTCAGACAACCTTTATATAGGTTTTCGATGTTGGGACAATGAACCTGACAAGATTATTGCAAATGTAATGCGCAGGGATGAATGGCTATTAAACAATGATTGTATTGAAATATTTTTAGATACTTACCACGATCATAGAAATGCGTATTATTTCTCTACAAATCCGCTAGGTGCACAAAGAGATGGAATCATTACTGCGGAACTACCAGATGAACAGCAAAACTGGGATTGGAACGGTGTCTGGGATAATGCGTCATCTATAGATAGTAATGGTTGGAGTGCTGAAATTTCTATTCCATTTAAAACATTGAGATTTGACGATAGCGATTCATTAACATGGGGAATAAATTTTTCGCGTTATATTCCCAGAAAACGGGAAGAAGCTTACTGGTCACCTATTTTAAGAGATTATGGTTGGTCTGGAAAATATCGAGTATCTGCTTTTGGTATTTTACATGGTTTGAAAAATATTCAACATCCTGAAAAATTTGAATTTAAACCTTTTATTCTTACAGGGACAAAAAGAGATTTCGAAGAAGATAATTCTTATTCATTTGAAAAAAATCTTGGTTTTGATGCAAAATATCATATCACACCAAACTTAAATATGGATATTTCCTTTAATACTGATTTTGCTCAGGTTGAAGCAGATCAGGAACAAATAAACTTATCCAGATTTGAATTATTTTTACCAGAGAAAAGAGATTTTTTCTTAGAAGGTGCAAGTATTTTTCGATTTGGTGAAAGACATCTATTTCCATTGTTTACACCAAGTTCATTGTTTTTCAGCAGACGAATAGGTATCTCAGATGACAATGAATTAGTTCCAGTATTAGGTGGAATAAAAATGACAGGGAAAATTGGTAAAATCAATACGGGATTTATCAATATTTTTACTGACAAAATTAGTTATATCAATGATGATGATGAAGATATTGCAATTCCTGTCACTAACTATTCAGTTTTAAGATTACAGAATGATTTATTTGATCAATCTTATATTGGAATAATTGGATTAAGCAAAGAATCACTAAACAATTCAGAATACAATCGAAACTTTGGAATTGATGCTAATTTCTTTTTATCAAACAACACACAAATTGGTGGGTATGTCGCAAAATCTTTCAGCCCTGGTGATAATGGAAGAAATTTATCAGGTTTTGCAGATTTTTTGTATAATGATGACCTCTGGAATTTTTATGCTTCGCAGAGCAGTATTCAAGATGATTTTAATCCTGAAATGGGATTTTATCCCAGAACCGGAATCAGAAAAACGACCTTAAATGCCGGATATTCTCCCCGTCCTGATATTCTTAATATTAGACAAATGACTTTATTTGATAATTATAATTACATTACAGATATAAAAGGTAATTTAGAAACACAAATTAATTTTTTGGGTTTATTTACTTTATTCAATAATGGTTCATATGCATTTGCCATGTTAAACCAGAATTATGAAAATTTAGATGAAGAATTTGAAATTCATGACAATATTGTATTGCCTGATACTATTTATCAATTTACCAATTTTTATGCAGAATATGAAACTGATAAAAGTAAGCCTATAGCAGGACTTGTACGTTTTAATGCCGGTGAATTTTTTAATGGAAATATATTAGGTTATGGATTCGGTACTCATTTAAAAATTAGCTCACATCTCTCAGTAAATTTAAATTTTGATCAAAATAATGTTAGTTTAGAACAAGGTGATTTTAAAACTTCGATTTTCAGTACAAGAATCATATATTCATTCACACCAAAGTTTTTTATAAAACCCTATATTCAATGGAACAGTGATGAAAAAATTATAAGTACTAATTTTTTATTAAACTTCATACACAAACCAGGAAGCGATATTTATTTTGTTTATAATGAAGAACTAAAACGCATAAAAGGCAAATTTATATCTAAAAACAGGGCAATACTTTTAAAAATTACATATTTAATGGGATTATAATTCAACTATTTTCTGGAATTATTCGTTAAATATTCGTAATTATGCTTGGTTCACAAATGGAGCAATTTATGAAAATTTATATTGGAAATCTTTCATCAGAAGCAACTGAAGAAGAGTTAAGAAAAAGATTTGAAAAATATGGACAGGTTGATTCTGTAACAATATTAGGTAGCTTATTAAATACAGAAGAACAAGGCATGGGATTCGTAGAAATGCCCGAAGAAAAACGCGCCAAAAAAGCAATTAAAAGAATGAATCGTAAAAAATTATACGGAATTAAATTAAATGTTCATGAAGCCAGAGCAGCAACTCAAGATCGCCGTGCATCGGTTCGTGGAGGTGGAAGACGTAGTTCTGATAAACCTGAAAAGCCTAAATAGATTTCAGGTATATTTCTCAATCAATAATTAATTTCCCATTCTCTAAAATAATTCTATCATCTATTTTTACTGTAGGATTTAAAAATACACCATCGACATGAACTCCTATACTGCAGGTACCACCCATACTGATATTATTTCCTAAAGCTATATGTGCTGTGCCCATTACCTTTTCATCTTCAAGTATTTCCCCTGTCACAATAGCCTTATCATTTGTACCGATTCCCAACTCGGCAATATTAAAAGCTTGCTTTCCCAAAGGCTCTAATACTGCTTTAAGTTTTTCTGCTTCTTCCCCGCCCTTAATTTTTACAGCAAATCCTTTTTCCACAGTAATACGAATTGGTTCATCATATATTTTCCCGACACTGGCAAACGATCCGTCAACAACAAAAATACCTTCCGCTTTTCCTTCTTCCGGCATTAAGAAAGATTCACCACTTGGCAGGTTTCCATACTTCCCTTTTTCCTTTACTAATCCGGTTGAAGAAATTGCATTAATTCCATTAATTGGAATATAAATATCAGTACCTGCTTCACTTGTAACATGTGCCATTTTTCCTTTATCAAGAATTTCAGTTAAAATATATGTCCTCTCTGCAATTTTTAAATAATCAGCGCCCATTGTCCTTATCATAACTTCTTCTGTAATTCCGGGCATTGTTGCGACACGAGCACCATTCTCACAAGCTTTTCTTCGAGCATCTGTATGTGTTAGTGACTTTTTTGTCGGACAAATGACGGCGTCATATTTTCCCATTAATTCTGCAATTTGACCGGGAGGTTCTTCACCGTTAACTTTTCTCTCCTCCATTACAACCAATGTAGATTCTTTCGCAAGACTTTTACCAACCTCAAATAAAGATTTTCCAATTGATAACGTTTGATCATCAGTGACGACCAAAAATGTTTCATTTGAATTTAAATTCATACAGTCTTTCAGGGCAATTTTTGCAGATGTGTTAAGATCAGACATATATTTTTCCTCTATATTGATTATAAATTAGAATATTTAACGTATCAAAGTTAGGGTTATCTGTTTATATGTTCAAATATAATTTTAGAAATATTATTGTATTATAATGGAATCGAAATAGACACCATTGGTGGAATTGATCCTGTATTATTCAATTGTTTAAATTCTTTATGCCAATCTGTTAGATAATAACCAACTACATATCCAATAGCGCCACCGGTCAAAACATCCGTAGCCCAGTGTTTATCAAAAATCATTCTACTAAGAGCTGTTGATGCTGGAAAAATGAATAATAAATATGTCCAGGGTTTTTTATAATAATATATCCAGGGTGTAACTAAAGCAAAAGCAGTAGATGTATGTCCCGATGGAAGAGAATCATCTAATCCACCAAAAGGATTAAAAGAATGAGCCCCCTTTTTTTCATATGGTCTTTTTCGTCCAATTCCTATTTTTAATGCATATACTAAAAGTGATGTTACTGCTATTGACTCTACAGATGTTAGTGCGACTTGTCGAAATTTAGAATCCTTTGTTAAAAAGCTAATCCCTGCAACGCCTATTGATATTGGAGCTGCAACCGGACCGGCTCCTAAATTGTCCAATGTTTTAAAATAGTATTTTAATGTACCTGTATTGAGTTGTTTTACATTTTCATTCAAATATTCATCACCATAAGAAAGTAAATACATTCCAGCAAACCAACTTCCGGATATCATCAGACTTTTTGCATTTATTCCAGTTTTAGCTCTATGCCAATCATTTTCGAGATATTCATTCAAATGCTGACTAATTGAATTATTAATAATTAGAAGAATAAATATTATTTGTAAAATAAATTGTTTCATAAAAGATAATTTCGCATTTCTAACCGTTATCCAGAAAAATATATTTCCCGGATTCTTGAATATCGATCTTTGGCAACTCATTGTATTTTTCAAAATAATCATAACCTTCTTTCAAATTATTCCAGAATTTTATTAATTCAGTTTCTCCCTCATGTTCTTTTTTAATTTGATTAAATTCAATTTCATTCAGTCTCGCAGGAAAAATATGAACAGGGATTTCTTCTTGACCATTCGATCTTGCCTGTACAACAATCCAATACAATTCTTTAATAAAATCATTTGTAATAGGCATACAACCAATGGTAACACAATCGCCGTGGATGAAAATATCTCCACCTAAATCAGTTTTAAAACCAAGTATTTTATCTGAATCGTTTGGATAATTTATCTTTAGTGACAAATAAAAATTGCTAACCGGATTAAATTGAGAAATATGATAAAACCCTTCCGGGATTTGTAAATCACCCCGGCGTTTTTTCGGACCTACTTTTCCTGAAAGTGCACATATAGTGTATGTTTTCACTTTTATGAAATTATTAGGTTTTTTATCATATGCCCATAATTCCAGTATTGATTCAGACTTAAATACACGAATAAATATATTGTTTGATGGATATTCAAGATTTTTCTTAAGAAACAAATCTTTTACGATTGAATTTTTTTGTGCTTTAGCAGTTCTTACACGAGCATATTTTAATTGATTATTTAAAAAATTATTATTTTGTGGTAAGCTTAGGATTAATATCAAGTATAAGAAGATTTTCATATAAAAATTATATTCTAAATTTTAATTCCATTTGAAGTAGCATATTTTTTAATATCATTCAACAAATATGGACTTATTCTTATTAATTCATTGGATATTTCATTAAAAGTATTTTTAAAATATTGTTCGTCATGTCCTATTGGATCAGATACTGAAGGATTGGTTAATGTTTTTAATTTTTTCCATTGTTTAAGTAAAATTATTTTATTTTTGTAGATTGGAAAATGGTTTCGCAAATAAGTATAGTGATCTAAAGCCAAAGCAATTATCAGATTTGATTCGCGAACAATTTTTGCCTGCACATGTTTTGATATATGATCATGAATATCAACTTTGTAATGTTCACTTACATTTAAAGCATATATATGTGCAGGAGAATGCTGGATATTTAATGTCCCGGCAGAATTAATTACAACAAGATTTTTAAATTTAGTTTTCGATATTAAATTTTTTAATATACCTTCTCCCATAGGTGAACGACAAATGTTACCTGAACAAATAAATGTAATTAAATATTTTCCGCAATAATTTGTAGAAATATCATTTCCTAATATTTGAACAATTTCTGATCGCGAAATTTCACCTTTTCTTAACAATGTTGGTGGTTCAGTTGTTAAATCGAGCACACTTGAACCTTTTGAAGATTTCAAAGGACCACCATCTAAAATCAAATCTATTTTATCACCAAAAATCGCCAAAACATCTTCTATATTCCTAACATTTTCCTTTGAAGATATATTTACACTTGTCGTACTAATTGGCGAACCAACATATTCGATAAGTTTTTTTGTTAATTTTAAATTTGGAATCCTAAAGCCAAGTTTTTTTAGATGTGACATTCTTGGTATAGATAATTTATCCTTGCTGTTAAATATTAAAGTGATTTTACCCGGATAGAATTGTTTTGCAGCTGTATATTCTATCTTATATAGTTTTCCAATTAATTCCTCAATTTGCTCCAAATCATTCACCAGAATTGAAACAGGCTTACCAGCACTCCGACCTTTTAAATAAAACAATCTATCCATTGCCTGCTTGTTAAGGATATCTACACCCAAACCATATAAGGTATCTGTTGGGTAAACAATAACCCCACCTGCTTTAATAACTTTTGCAGCTTTTTTTATGATGGTTTCATCAGGATTATTGCTGTCAATTTTATAGTATTCCATGTTTTATCTTATAACTTTAAAGAAATCAATTTAAACTATTATGTATTTGATTAATAACTTGATCCACTTTTATGTTTTCCATACAATCAAATGTTTTTGTAGGGCATTTATAAGATCCGTGTATACCACAGGGTCGGCAATTCAACTTATCATTATCCATAACATAACTATTACTTTCAATGGGTGCAAATCCAAACTCAGATATTGTAGGACCAAAAAGAGAAATGACAGGAATATTTGCTGCTAAGCCTAAATGCAGAGGCGCAGAATCATTACTAACAATTCCCCTGCATTTGGTTAATAAATATTTAGTTTGTCTTAGAGTAATAACCCCCGCGAGTGATATTGCTGTTGGGCATTCTCTAATAATATCATTGTTTAAAGGAATATCTTTTTCTCCGCCTATTAAAATTATCTTAAAGTTATT